>NZ_JANSIM010000029.1:0-25333 GCF_047502655.1 Synechococcus sp. R5-12
CCTACGGGTACAGTGCGGGGCTCCTGCGATTTCTAGCTGAACAGAACAGATTTTTGCTCAGCGCTGTTGCTTTCTTCCTGCTTCAGCAACCCTTGACTAGCGGTAGGTTTTAGACCTACCACCCCGCCAGGGGAGTCTCCACAGGCGTTAGTTCCCCCAGAGCTTGGGGTACATTTCAAACGGTAGCTGGGGTCTAGAAACATAAACCTAACCACCCGCTCTCTGCACACTCGCACAACTGCCTAGCGTTTGCACATCAGGTTGTAGAGAACTGTGCAGCAAAGTGAGGACTGCGTCCCACTATCGCGAACAGTCAATCGGCGATTAGAAACAGCCCTCTTCCTAGGAAGCGTTCTTTGGCTTATCGGCCCAGGGATTGCAGCCAGCCGAGCAGGGTGGTACCGGACAGAGCTTCAAACAGGATCAGGGCAACAAAGCCGATCATCGCCAAACGCCCGTTCAAGCGCTCTGCATATTCGGTGAAGCCCACGCGGGGGGTGCTGTCCACATACATTTCCGGCTCGATGGCGTAGTTGTTCAGCCGACCGCCTTCTTCGACGACGACGGAGCGATATCGGGTCATAGGGTTCTCCTCGTGCTTTCTTTCCCAGCGTAGCTCGCTTTGCGTAGGATTGTAAAGTTTTATTTACAACGTTGTTGACGCCCAACGCTCCGAGCTGCCGGGCAGAGTTCAACCAGGCCAGGAACAGCCTGTAAGCAGGGTTGTGGCTCTTGTCCCAGTACAGGGGAGCTGATAATAGCAAGGGGACTGGAGGACAACCATGTCGGTGCTGGAACAGTTAAATATGCTGCTGGATGGCCAGCCGGTGGCCAGCTTGGCGGTGCTGGAGCAGGGATCCCCGGCGGTGTCGTTGGTGCCTTTTGTGGTGCAGCGGGATCCCTTGCGCTTTGCCATTGTCATCAGCGATCTTTCTGGCCACACCCAGGCTTTGCGGGCAGATCCCCGTGCCAGCCTGCTCATCCACGAGCCGCCCACCCCAGGGGATCCCCGCAGTAACCACGCCCTGCCGCGGGTGATGGTGAGCGGAGAAGCCCAGTTTCTCAGCCGCGAGGAGGCGCAGGCGCAGGGGTTTGAAGCCCTCTACCGCGCCAAGTACGAGATTGCCGAGATGATCCTGGGCTTGGCGGATTTTCACTTCTGTCAGATCATCCCCAAAGCTGGCAGCTTCATCCAGGGGTTTGGCCAGGCATTCCGGCTGAGCGGCCCCAACCTGGATCAACTGGAGCATCTTGGTCGGGCGTAGATTATGAGAATTCCAAGGGCAGCCCGCGCCATCCTTGAGCCCAGGGAAGCTCTTGCTGCGCCGCTTCCTAGCTCCCCTCTTCTGGGGGGAGAGAATGGAGTCCTTTCTCAGGTTTTCGGGTGGGATCCCGGATCCAGTCCAACAGCAGCGGGTTGACCAGCTCGGGGGCTTCATCCTGGGGGCAATGGCCGACCCCCGGCAATGGGATGAACCCCACCACGCAAGGAAACTCTGCCAGGGCCCGCCCCAGAGCAATGGGTTCCCAGGGATCCGCTTCCCCCCACAAGATCAAGACGGGACAGGTGAGCTGAGGCAAGAGATCTTCAGCCAAAGGCCCCTGAGAATAGCGCACAAAGGCCAAAAAGACCTCTGCCGCCCCCGGCTCCAAAGCGGGTTTGAGCAAAAGCTGGATCAGCTCCTCGGTAACCGCTTCTTTGCGCCCGTAGGCTTGGAGGAGGATATTGCGAATGGCCCTAGCCTGGGCCACCTGAGCAAAGAAGAAACGACCAAAGGGGGGCCACCCCAGCAGGGATTGCAGCAAAGGGGTAAACTGGCGGCGCAGCCAGGAGACCTGGCCCCGTTTCCGCTCGTGCAATAGCCGCAGCGAGGGATCCAACATCGCTACCCCTAAAACCTGGGCTGGATCCAGAACCGCCGCCTGCAAAGCCACGATGCCCCCAATCGAGTTGCCCACCAGATAGACTGGCTGGCCCACCACCTCTCGGACAAAGTCTGCCACCAGGGATCCCCAGGTCTCGAAGGTGTAGGGCAAAGGGGATCCCGGCAGAGGCTTGGCGGATCCCCCAAACCCCAACAAATCGACCGCATACACCTGACAGTGCTGCCCCAGCTCCGGCAAATTTTTCCGCCAATGGTCGCTGCTGGCCCCAAAGCCATGGATGAGCAACACGGCTGGGCCTGTGGATCCCGACTGTTGGTAGCGAATGGGCTGGTCACGCCAGAGCCAGCGATGCTCTGTGTTCGCGTTGGCGCTGCATGGCAACATGGGGGTGCAGTGTAGTTTGAGTCAGCGTTGCGATCCTAACCGTTCGCGACAGCGAGACAAAGTCCTTGTGATTGGGGCAACTGAGAGTACTGGCGGAGGGTGGCCCCCTTCCACCCGTTGGCGCACTTGAATCGAGGAACAAGGATCGGCCTTCCTCTGAGTTGGGTGATCCCAAGGGGCACCACCAAGCGGCTACAACATCCCATCTCAAGCTTCCGGGAGAAAGTGGGGAATACTGGCAGTTGAGGGTTTTGCGGTGGGTCGGCTTTGGTTTGGCTAGTTGGCCTCAGCTTGTTTGGTAGCGCTTTTTGCCTCTTCTGGGGACAGTTGTTGGTGGGCAAGTTGCTGCTGCCGCTGTGGGGGGGATCCCCCCTGGTGTGGAATACCTGCCTGGCCTTTTTTCAGGCCACCCTGCTTTTGGGCTACCTGTGGGCAGATCGGCTGGGGCGCGGCCTCAATCCCAGGATGGGGGTGCTGATCCACGGGATCTTGCTGCTGGTCGGGCTGAGGCTTCTGCCCTTTCAGCTGGGGATCCCCGGCCAACCGAAAGAAGTGTGGCCCCCTCTCGCTCTGTTGGCAAACTTGACTTTGGGAGCTGGGGTGCCGCTGTTTCTCCTGTCGGCGACGACGCCGTTGCTGCAACGGGGGTTGGCGGCAAGAGGGGTCGCGGGGCAACGGGAGGCTTTGGATCCCTATTTTCTCTATGTGGCCAGCAATGCCGGCAGCTTGGGCGGGCTGCTGGGGTACCCGCTGGTGTTGGAGCCCCGCCTGTCTTTGGCTGGGCAAACTCACCTGTGGACGGGATCCTACGCGCTGGTGGCAGCCCTGGTGCTGCTGAGCGGGGTGGGTCTGCTGCTCAGTCGCAACAGCGTTGCGGAGCAACAAGAACGCGGGGCGGATTCCCAGGGATCCAGCGCTGCTCTGGGGAATTGGGCTGTTTCCTGGCGAGAGCGTTGGCGCTGGGCGGGTCTGGCTTTTTTGCCGGCGGGCCTGTTGGTGGCGGTCACCACCTTGTTGACCACCGACGTGGCGGCAGTGCCCCTGTTGTGGGCCATTCCTCTGGGGATCTATCTGCTGACACTCATGCTGGCTTTCGGGGGGATCCACCCCAATGAGTGGGTTTTGGGAACGACAGCTCTTCTGGCCTGCGGGGCGGTGGGGGTACAGGTCTTGGGCTGGGTGAGGCCCGGTTTTTTGCTTCTGCCGCTGCATCTGATCACCTTTGGGCTGGTGAGCTGGGGCTGCCACAGCCGGTTAGCTTGCCGTCGCCCGCCGGTGAAGCAGTTGACGCAGTTTTACCTGTGGCTGGCTTTGGGGGGGAGTTTGGGGGGAATGTTCTCTGCCCTCTTGGCACCGCAGGTGTTCGAGACGGTGCTGGAATATCCCCTGTTGCTGGGGATGTCGCTGGCCGTGCTGGGGGCGCAGGGGGGGCGGGTGGGCCTGTGGCTGGGGCTGGGGCTGCTCCTGCCTTTGCTGCTGTTGCACTTTCAACCGCAGGCGTTGCTGCAGGTGGGCGCTGGGGTGGGTTTGGCGTTGGGCTGGGCGGTGCTGGCGCTGTTGGTGTCAGGGGAGAGCCGTTCACAGCAGCAGAGCGGAGCCCCTGGCTGGCAGGCCAAGGTCGGTTGGGTGGGAGCAATGGCGGGGTTGGTTGTGCTGCTGGGGCAACCCTGGCTGCAGCCGGGACTGCAGGTGATCCACAGCGAGCGCAGCGCCTTCGGCCTCAACCGGATCGTGGAATACCAAACTGAGCAGGGATCCTTCCGCAGCCTTCTGCACGGCACCACTCTACACGGCAGCCAAAACTTGGACCCGGAAAAAGCGCTGGAGCCGCTGACCTATTTCGCTCGGCCTGGGCCCGTTGGGCAGGTGTTTGCGGCGTTTAGAGCCCAGGCTGTGGCTCCCATGCCCGCTATTGCCGTATTGGGGCTGGGGATCGGCACGTTGGCCGCCTATGCCGAGCCAGGGGATGAGTGGACGTTTTTCGAGTTGGATCCCACCGTGGCCGATTGGGCGAGCCGCTATTTTTCCTATCTCCGGTGGGCTCAGGCACGGGCGCAGGTGCAGGTCATCCTCGGCGATGCCCGGCTCAGCCTCAAGGGGATCCCAGAGGGCAGCTACGACCTGATGGTGATGGATGCCTTCAGCTCTGACGCGGTGCCGGTGCATTTGCTCACGCAAGAGGCTTTGGCCCTCTACCTGAGCAAGCTCAAGCCCCAGGGCTGGCTGCTGTTCAACATCACCAACCGCCACCTCGACTTGGCCCCGGTGTTGGCCGGCCTGGCCGGATCCCTGCAGCTTCACGCTTGGCACCAAGACCACCGGGATCTCTCCCCTGAGCAACGCCAGGCGGGGCTGGCCCCTTCCCACTGGGTGCTGTTATCGCCGCGCGACGCTTCGACGACCGCCTCAGCAGGGCGGAGCCCTTTGGCCCAAAACTCTGGAGTCCTGCAGGAACTGGATCCCTGGCAGCCCCTTTTGCCCCAAGCCGGGGATCCCGTCTGGCGGGATGATTTTTCCAACCTGCTGCAGGTGATCCGTTGGCCCCGGATCCCTTTGCTAAAGGGTATCCAGATCCCCAGTTCTGGATAGGAATCCGGCTGCTATCGCTACGCGACCCTTCGGCAAACGTGTTAGCGTTGCGGAGCAGAAAAGTTAAGGAAATCTTTACAACTCGAAGTTGGTATGAGTTATGATTGTTTGCAACGTAACTGATGTCTGCTCGGGAGTCCGGCCCATGTCTCCTCTACAAGCCCTCACTGGCAATCCTCAAACCACCATGGCTGAAACCTCTGCGGCTCGTTTCGTGGCAATCGGGGGCAGCTTGCGGCCCAATTCCCTGACGTACCAGGCGCTGGAGGTGGCGCGGCGCGAGTTTGAGAAGTTGGGGATCCCGTTGCACATCCTCGATCTGCGGCAGATGAAGTTGCCCTTTGTGGATGGCTCGGAGTCCTATGCGGATTATCCCGATGTGGCAGTCCTACGAGCAACCATGAAGCGGGCGGATGGGATCATCCTAGCCAGCCCGGAGTACCACGGCGGCATCAGCGGCAGCCTGAAAAATGCACTGGATCTGTTGAGTTTTGAGCAACTGGAGGGTAAGGTCTTTGGGTTAATCAGCGTTTTGGGCGGCGAGAGCAACAGCAATACCCTGAACCAGATGCGCTTGATTGTGCGTTGGGTGCATGGCTGGGTGATCCCAGAGCAAATCGCCATCGGTCGGGCTTGGAACGCTTTTGACGAGCAAGGCAATCTCAAAGACGAGAAGCTAAAACAGCGCTTTCAACACTTTGTCCAGAGCTTGGTGACCCATACTCACAAGCTGCGCGGGATCCCAGTGGTGAAGCCCTCCTGAAATTACAGTCATTCCAAACTAGATTGAGACACTCTCCAAGCGTTCCGCGACCAACCCCAGGGAAGTTAGGAAGCCATGAAGGACGGCTGCAGACAGACTACACTGGGGCTGGGTGAGAGATGAAAACCAAATCTTTCACTGCGTCGAGGATGGGGCCCGACGTCGAGAATCCCTGCCCCTTGGGGCGGAGAGTATGCCAAAGTTGTTCCAAACAGCAACAAGTCCGGGCTCTCTTCTTCTCACCTGTTGCCTCAGCGTTGCCCAGCAACAAATAAGGCTCAGATCCGACGGAGATCTGGCTGAGAGGGCATTGACTTGCAGAGGAACCCGCAGAATAGCTCCACACAGGTATGGTTCAGTCTGTTCCCCCTCATTCCGATAGAGCTGGGCCAATATCTCCCCTGGTGGCCCTGCAAGCAACCTTGCAGCAGATGCGGGAGCAGAGCGATGCCAACACCCTCGTTCAGCTCACGCTGGAGTATGTCAAGGCGGCGTTTGGGGCGCCGCTGATCTGGCTGGCCTTTTACGACTATCCAAATCACCAGTTGGTGGGTCAGGGGGGAGTGACCCTTCTTGAGGATCAAACCCTACTGCGGGCGGTGCATCCTCTACAGCCGGGGGAGATCCTGGAGCAGGTGGTGATCGAGCAGCGACCGATCAGCCTGCCTGACCTCTCTCAGGAGCCGCGCATGGGCATTTGGCAGCGGGAGGCCAGGCGACTGGGCGGGATCCAGGGCTGTTTCATTTATCCCTTCTCGGCCTACGGCCCGCTGTCGCGAACGGCAGTGGGACGGCGGCGCTGCTTGGGGATCCTGATGCTGGGATCCCAAATGTGGGGAGTTACCACCCGTGAGGACGAAAAGGCTCTCCTGGGGATTTTGCTGGGGCAGTTGGCAGCTTCTCTGCAAGAGTTGGAAAACGCTTGGCAACAGCAGACCGAAAAGCGCCTTGAGGATCCGCTCCTGAGGTTGGGAACGGCGATGCGCCAGGTGGGATCCCTGCAGGAACGGGTCAGCCTGGTGAGGCAGGAGTTACAGTCTTTTCTGGGCGCTGTCCACATTCAGGTGTATTGGCACGAGCGCAGCCAGGGTCAGTTCGTTCCCCACGGGAGCGTCCCCAAAGCTGTTCGCGACAGCAGGGCGGAGAAAGTCGGAGCAGGGCCGACAGGAGAGGTCAGCCTTTCGCTGCGGGAATTGGGGGACATGTACTACACCCTCGCCGATGGCCAGGTGGTGGTGGGCGGCACAGGGACGACTCGCTCTGAGGTTCCCCCCAAGCTGATGCAGCAGTTGCGGGCCCAGGCCGTTTTGGCGGCCCCGATTTTGCTGGAAAAGGATCTGCTGGGGTTCATCTGGGTGCAATCGGATGTGCCCCGTACCTGGCAAGCCGCTGAGCGACAGTTGGTAGCTGCTGCCGCCAATGGGTTGGCCTTGGCTGCCCCCCTAGAAAATCTGGATCGCCGCATTCGCCAGTTGGCCGATGACCAAGAGTTTGTGCAACAGGTGGGCCGCTCGCTTTACAACCCGGCGGAGCTGCAACAGGCTCTCCAGCAAGCCGTTGTCGGCCTGGCCCAGCGCCTGAAAGTCGGTGCAGTGGCCGTGTTGACGGTGGATCCCGACAGCCCCATCCCCCGCCTCTTCTACGAGTACCGCAGGGAAGGCAAGCAGACTTTGCCACAGCAGCTCAGCCCTCTGAGCGACCAGGACTGGCAGGATCTCATGCGCAGCGAGGTGGTCGTGGCAGAAAACTACGACCAAGATCTGCGCCTGCTCTCTTGGCGGCAGGAACTGGCAGGGGTTCGTTCCTTGATGCTGACCCACACCGGGGTCGGCGGTACCGCCACCACACCTGTGGAAGGGCTGCTCTTGGTGTTGCATCCCCAGCTACGGACCTGGAGCCGGGAAGAGCGGCAACTGCTGCGGGGGATCGCCCAACAGGTGGGGGTGATCCTGCGGCAAATTCGGTCAGAACAACGCCGGCAACGACAAGAGCAGTTGCTCAAGGGCCTGATCACCACTTGTTTAACCTTGCAAAACTCGGCCACCTTGTCAGATCTGTACACCACCACCGTCCGACAGACGGCCCAATTGCTGGGGATCCCTCTGGCGCTGGTGGTCAGTTGGCAGCCGGGGGAAAGCCGGGCTCAGCTCCAGGGGCCTTTTACTACCGCTGCCGGGACGGAGACCGGCTCCACCGAGATCGACCTGCAAGATCCCCTACTGGCCTACGCGCTGCAGTCGGCAGAACCTCTGCCGCTCACCCAGGAGCAGATCCCCCCTGCCAGCCGCACTTGGCTCAGTCGCGTCAGCGGTGCGGAGCACTTTGCTGCCGGCCTGGGATCCTGGCTGCTGGTGGCGCTGGGGGAGACAAACTCCTCGCAGGCGGGAGCTTTGGGAGTTTTGATCTTGGGGGCAGAAGCGGGCAAGGTTTGGGATCCCGACGAGCGGGCGGCTGTGATGCTGATCGCCCAGACCTGCGGCTGGACGGTGCGGCGCTTGCTCTGGATGCAAACTTTGCAAGAGCGGCAGGAGGTGCTCAGGGAGTTGAACTGGTACAAGCACCGCCGCCTGCTGGATATGCAGAATGCCCTTCTGGACAGCCTGCACCGCCTGGGTCAGGTGCCGGAGATCCCCGGAGACGAAGCCACCCGCTGGCAAAAGGTGGTGGAGATCGGCAGAGGGCTGCGGGATCTGACCGTCTCCACAAGGCCGTTGTTGCAGTCGGAAACTTGGCAGGTGCAGCCGCAGTCGCGGTCGGTGCCCTTGGCAACCTTGGTGCGCAAAAGCCTACGCCGAGTGGAGGCCCTGACCCAAAAACGCAAGCTGTGGCCGCGGGCCCATGGGGACATGAGCATTGCCGTCCAGGGGGATCCCGAACGACTGGAGATGGTGCTCTGGGAGGTGTTGACAGCCGCTATTTTGCGCAGCCCGGAAGGGGGGCGGCTGGATCTGTGGAGCCAAGCCAGCGTTCGCGATAGCGATGCGGAGCCCTTTGGCTATGCAGAGCTGCTGGTGGTGGATCAGGGCAGCTTCGACCCTCACCTGATGGCCGCCCTTCAGTTGGATCCGAACCAGGTGATCTACGCGGATCCTCTGCTCAAGTCGCCTCTATCGGTAAGTCCTGGTCTGGAACTCAGCCTGTGTCAACGGGTGGTGCAGCGGATGGGGGGCCAGCTCTCCTTTTACCTCTCTTCCGATGGGCGTTGTGTCTCTCGGCTGCTCCTGCCGATGGGCAGCGACGAGCCCCATCCCCCTGGGTAGGAAAAAGCTGTGTTGCCGGTCACCTTAGGGGGACAAGGTTCTGAGCAGCCAAAACAGGGGCAGTAGAGCCAGTAGGCCGCGATCCAGCCGCCGCAGTTGTAGGCGGTGCCAGCGCAGGGGATGGTCTGGGCCG
The DNA here is from genome assembly GCF_047502655.1 of Synechococcus sp. R5-12. Lineage (NCBI taxonomy): Bacteria > Bacillati > Cyanobacteriota > Cyanophyceae > Synechococcales > Synechococcaceae > Synechococcus > Synechococcus sp. R5-12. Next base: position 9,017 of record NZ_JANSIM010000029.1, read on the forward strand.
GTCAGCCCACGGGCCTGCATTGCCATAGCCGTCTGTTCGGCACGCAGGAGCAAGTTTTCAAAAAAGCGCTCCACCAAGGCCAGCAGGGTTTGCATCCCGCCCCGGAAACTCAGGGATCCCCAGCGCACATCCCGAGTTCGCACCGCCCGCGCCAAGTTTTGCACCTCTTCCATCACCAAAGGCAGAAAGCGCAGCGCCAAGGTGAGGGTGAGAATTACTTCGGCAATCGGCCATCTCCAACGCTTGAGAGGCTGCAACCATTGGCCGATCCCCTCGGCAATTTCTTCGGGGGCCGTGGTCAACAGAAACAAATGGGTAGCGTAGAGCAACGTAAAAATGAGGGTGCCCAGCCGCAGCGCCACCGATAGAGAACGGCGGGAGACCTGAAAGGTTCGTCCCAATAGGGAAAACTGAACCAGGCGGTAGCGATAAGGAGTTTGCCAGGCACGGGTTTGCGCCCGCCAGGCACGGTCTGGGGATCCCTGTTCTACGGCCAAGTCGAAGTGCCCTGCACCGCTAACGGGAATCAGCCCATAGCCCACCACCTGCATATCCTGCCGTTGCGGTTTGGGAAAAACCCCCAATCCATCCGGCGCCAAGCTGGTGATCCCAAAGGTGAGCAGGCTCAGGGCCAGCACCAGGGAGAGTTGGCCCGACCAAACCCGGCGCGGCAGACGGGCCGCCACAGTTAGCAGCAGAAGAGCCACCACCACAGCCAAGCGCCAACCATTGCCGGCCAGAATGGGGCTGAGGAGAAAGCTAAGCAGCCAGGCCAGCTTGACTCGCGGATCCAGGCGATGTAGCCAGGTGCGAGGCTCTTCCAGATAAATCCCCAGCGGGGCATTGCGCAGAATATCCACAACAGTTGAGAAGGAAGCAGACTATACCCCTTAAAAGGGCGGGACCGAGAACTCCGTCCCCGTAGCGCGGTCGCAGCAGCGTTGCGGAGCAATAACAGCTGGCAGCAAGGGAGAGCTAGAGCCGTTCCACCAGACGGGTGGAGCCCGACTGGGCAGCGACCCATCCCCCCGGAGCCCCATCTCGCTCGATGCGCAGCCAGACGGGCACTTGTCCCTCACCGGCCTGCACCTCCACCACCCGCAGCAGGGCTTGGCGTGGGGCTGTCCCGACAATGGCTCCCGTCAGGCTGGGTTGCTGGCGAATGTTGATGCCATCGTTGGAGACCACCCGCACCTGTTGTACTCCTTGCCACTCCGCCAGAGGGCCGGTTAGCTCAGGCGGGGGAGTGAGTTCCGTCTGGCCGGGATTGTCGTTCGCGGAGGCGTCGCGTAGCGATATGTCAACCGGCGGCTGCTCAATTTGCACCTGGGGCTGCTCCAGCGGTGGTGCCGGCGGCGGCGTGAAGAGGCCCCGCAACATTTGCCAGATGACCAGCAGGGAGAGAATGCCCACACCAACTACCCCGGCCACTCGCGTCAGCGGTGCGAAGCCCACGGCGGGAAGGGCAGGACGCTTACGGGATCCCAAGCGGCTGCGGCGGTAACGTTCCACTTCCTGCATTCCGCTCACGCCAGCTCCCTCCCGCTGAGGGGAACGGTCTTGGGCGCGTTCGCGACAGCGGTGCGGAGCACTAGAACTCTCATCGGCAAGAGAAGAGACGCCTGCTTTGGGGGTGCTGCGGTAAGAGGGCAAATCCGAGAGGCGCGGGGGTTCTGGCACCCCCTGTTGCCAAGGGGCGGGTGGGCGATACAATTCCTGGGTTGGCTCAGGACCCACCACGGCAGGCAAATGAGGTGGGGGATGGGGGACTTGTTCGCGACAGCGGTGCGGAGCACTGGGAGAGAGCATCCCTGCCGGCGGGTCTTCGCGGCTGGGCATTTCGTCCAGGTAAGCTTGTACTTGGGGGTTGTCGAAGTAGGCTTGCAACGTCACTTGGGCGGCTTCCAGACCGCGGAACTCCGGGAACACCTCCTCCTGAAACCATTTTTCTGTGAAGCGGCACAGACCCGGCAGATGGTCGGGAGAACCGGCGGAGTGTTCTTCGATAAACTGCAAGGCCTCTACTTCTTGGGTGGAGCGCAGATGGGCGAGCGCGTCTTCGGTCTGCCCCAGCAACAGACTACAGATGGCCTGCTCCAGATGCACATCCTGCCGCTGCGCCAGACGAGCCAGGTAGCCGCGAGCACGCCGCACCAGAGCCGGGCGGTTTTCCAGATAACCTGCCGCCAGCAACACCTGCACGGCCAAGTAGGCGGCCACCATCGAGGGGCGCTCAGCCTCCCGCTCGAACAGCTCTTGCTGTTCTTTGAGGGTGAGGTGGCGACGTACCCGTTGGATAAAGCGCAGGAAATCTTCGGTGCTGAGGCCAGAGCCATCTTGCCCCATCCCCTCGATGCCGCCCCGTTCGTCCAGCATGGCTTTGAGGAGAGCCAGTCCCTGCTGTCGCTCCCCGTTCCCATCAGCGGTGTGTCTTCCAGCTTGGGCGGGAACACTTTGGCTAAGGAGTTGCAAAATGCGATAGGGACGCAGCTTGCCCAAATCGATACGGATCTCCGCTTGCATCTGCGGAAAGGCCTGATACTCCTCCAGCTCCGCCAAGCCCGCCTGTAGGGAACGCGCCGCCTCTTCGTAGGATCCCTGTTGCCAGGCTTCTCGACCCAGTTCCAGACGAGCGATGGCCCGTGCCAAAATGGCATCGGAACGAGCAGGGTGGCCCTGCTCCAGCATATGTTGAGCCAAGTCCAACGCAGCCTGGTACTCTCCGGCTTCGCAATACAAGCACAGCACTCCCGGCAAGCGTGTTTCTTCCACCGTCAAGGTGGGATCCGCCGGCATGAGATGTTCGTCGTAGTTTCGCCGTGCCTCAGGGTTCAGCAGCACAGAAGCTGCCTCTTGGATCATTTGAGCGCGAGCTTCCACAGCCTGTGGCGAGAACTCCAGCAGCCAGGAGCGCCCGCCCGGCTTGAGATCGATTCGCTCCCGGTATGCCTGCTCAATCTGATGCTCATCTGCCCGTGCCGACAGCATCAAAACCCGATAATAGTCGAGGGGCACCCGCACCGTCATGGTTTTTGTCCGCGCTCTCCGATTCGTGCCAGCGGGACGGAGTCCTTGGACAACTGACCCGCATCGACTTAACTGTAGTCCTTTTCCCCGGTAAAAGGGATCCCCCCTCGGGAATCGCTGCTCTGCCCCTACCAGTTCCAGCTACCCGGCTCTCCTTTGAAAGGGCCTACGACCTTTGAGGTGATCCAACCGCCGTAGAAATCTCCGGGTTGAGGCCGGACTCGTTCTCCACCTACCCGGCACTCCTGCACACGGCCTGGATAAAAGGCAAGGTAGTCGCGGATGGGCAAAAACGCCGGGCTGGGATCCGGATAGCTCCAGGCGGCATCTACGGCTGTTTGGGATCCGACCTGAACTGTCCAGTAGCAGGCAGCCCCTTTGAACTCACAGAAAGAGGTGCGAGAGCTGGGGCGGAGATACTGCAGTCGAACGTCGGTGGGGGGAATGTAGTAGGTGGGCGGGTGGCTGGTTTCCAGGACGCGGTAGCAACGGCGGCTTTGGGCAATGAGCTCGCCATTGAAGAGAACTTCCACCAGTTCTGTGGTGGGCTCCAGACGAGGTGGGCGCGGATAGTCCCAGACAGATTCTTGTCCTGGATGGGGAGAAATTGGTTGGGGAGACATGGGTCAATATCTTCAATATCTAAAGCAGACGGGTGGCCTCTACCAGTTTGGCGTACTGGATCAGCAGCAAAGACTGTTGCTCCGGCAAAGGCTGAATAACCCCCTGCTGCTGCAGACGGCTTAGCACCGCCGTGGCTGTCTCTCGGCTAACCTGGCTGATATCGGCCAAATCCTGGGGGGGAGGGTAGACAATGCGCATCCCCTGGGCGGTCTTCTCGCCAAAAGCTTCCGCCAGTTGCACCAGTGTATGCACCACCCGCAGCGGGGGGCTCTGCTGGTCAAGATCCGCCTGCAAGTTGGCCAGGCGCAGGCGACGGGAGAGGCTGCAGGCCAGTTGGTAACACAGTTGCGGCTCCCGCAACATCAGCGCTTTGAAGGTTGCCGCCGGGATCCCGGCCACCCGCAGCGGGGTTAGGGCCAGCACATCTCGCGAGCGGGGAGCTTCGTCCAGTACCGCCATTTCCCCCACCCAAGCGCCCGGCCCCAGCAAGGCAAGGGTTTTGGTGCTGTCTTGCGCCCGCAAAGCCCGCCGCACCTTAGCCCAGCCGGCGAGGATCAGATAAACTACGCTGCCCCAGGCATCTTGCATAAAGAGCGCCTGTCCCGCCGGGATATCCCGCAGCTTGACCTGGGATCCCAACCATTGCAAGGACGTTGCCGAAAGTTCGGCCAACATGGGTACCGCCTTGAGCTCGGAGAGGACGGCAACAGGAGCATCGGAAGTCATGCCGGGTCGGGGTTTTACCATACCGCAAGCCCACTGTAGCCCAGTTATCAACTCAAGAGCTATCCTGCAATCCACCACCCCGCCATGTGCGCCAAGATCTAGTGAGGAGGTGGTCTTGCTGTGGAGTCTTGCCGGTATGGCCCTCAGAGCCTCTAGAGCTACCCTGCGGTTGAGGGTGGGGGGAACCCAAACTCTGCCATTTCGTCTGGGCAACAGAGGTTCTGTCTGGGAGGGGATCCCTCCGCTGTTGTTGTTAGAACTTATGGATGCCTATGGATGCTGCCCTCAGCGACATCAGTGGCCAGCGCTGGTCCGTCTTGGTGAAGAACGTGCCTGTGCGGCCCGAAAAGCTCGCTGATGTGGATCTGGTGCTGATCTGTCAGCAGGGATCCCAGCCCCATCGGGAGGCTTTTGCCGAGTTGATGCGTCGCCATCAGGCCCATGTGGACAAGGTGCTCTATCATCTTGCCCCGGACTGGCAGGACCGGCATGACTTGGCCCAGGAAGTTTGGATCCGGGCCTACCGCCACCTGAAACGCCTACAGGAGCCGGCAAAATTTCGCAGCTGGCTGGGGCGGATCGCCACCAACCTGTTTTACGACGAGCTGCGCAAGCGCAAACGACAGCAGCAGCCCCTTTCTCTGGATGCGCCGATTCAGATGCGGGATAGCGAGATGGAATGGGAGCTGCCCAGCGAGAGCCCCAGTCCCCATGAGCACCTCGCCACCTGCGAGTTCTACGAGCGATTGCACCAAGCCGTCCGCGACTTGCCGCAGGCCTTTCGCCAGACAATCCTGCTGCGGGAAATTCAGGGAATGGCTTATGAGGAAATTGCCGAGATCACAGGGGTGTCTTTGGGCACTGTTAAGTCTCGCATTGCGCGCGCCCGCGCCCGCCTACAATCCACCCTAAAACCCTACCTTAATGGTGAATGACCATGGTTCGCGGCAACCCCAACCCCGACCCCAGGGATCCCCAGCAAGAGCTGCCGGTGGTGGATGAGCGCTTTGAACAGTTGAGCGCCTACTTGGATGGGGAATTGTCGTCTCAAGAGGCGCGGCAGGTGGAAGATTGGCTGGCCAGCGATCCTCAGGCGCGGCAACTGTACAGCCAACTGGCAGCTCTGCAGGCCGGTTTGGCCAATCTCAAGGCCCCAACCTTGAACTCCACCCAGACGGAGCTGTTGATCAGCCGTGTGTTCGCTGAGCTGGATCGGCGGCCAATGCTCGACCTGGGCTGGCGGCAACGTAAGGGCACCCCTTGGGGACGGGTGGCAGCGGCTGTAGTGGCCTTGGCAGGGGCGGGCTGGGTGGGATGGCGTTGGTCTCATCCCCAGCCTTTGGTATCGCTGGAAGATCCGCCGGTGCGTGTGGCCATCGTGCCTGCCTCTGCTCGTGTTGCCCAACGCTATCTTTTCGAGGCGGGGCAAAAGCAAGATGCCTACTCGATTTTGTTTGAGACAATCCCCAACCGTGGATCTCGCCCCGCCAACGGGACCGGAGCCGTTCGCATCAACGGGACGGAGTCCTTGGTGGGCTGGGAATGACCTGAGCAGGCTTGAGAAAGACTGAGGAGCGCAGGGTGGAAAAAGCAGTTCGCTGGGCTTGTGGGCTAGGAGTCTGCCTTTGGCTATGCAGTCTGGGATCCCTGTCGGCCCAGGCAGATCCCAGCAGTAGCCATCTGGCAACGCCGTCCGCGCCGGCGGGACGGAGTCCGAAGCAGTTGCACTCCTCTCCCAGTGGACAGGAGCCTGCCCCCCAGCCCACAAACCTGCCTTCACCCGGATCCCGTCTCACCCCTGCCCCCGATCAAAACCAATGGGCCCCTCCCAAGACGGAGCTATCGCCCTTTCCGGATTTCCCCCTCCTCAAGGAGTTGGATCCGTCCCCGCCAAGCTTGGCCGACCTGGGCATCCATTGGGATCGCCTGGCCCTGCTGCCGGATTCCGAGCTGGCAGAGGAAATCGATGTGGAGTTCAGCCGCCGCCTAGCCCGCCTAAACCGGCAAATTGCCGACCAACAAGAGCGCCTCTACCGCCTTTTGCAAACCTGGGACTCCGACGAGGCCGATATCCGCCAAATTCAGGCCCAACTGAGCCAGTTGCGGACAGAACGGGATCGCCTAGCTCTGGAACACCTGTTGATGCTGCGGCAGCTGCAAGAGAACTTCGCCCTACCTCTACCCGACCGCTCTGCTGCCAGCCCTCCCTGAGGAGTCCTTGGGTTCGGGTTATGATCTGAGGGAGGGGCAGACGCAACCACCAACGGAGCTGAGGGATGGCCAAAGTGCCCAGCAACCCAGAAATTGAGCAATTGGCCGCTGCCATTGGCAAGGAAGTTTACATCGATGTAGCCCGCTGGCATCTTTACCTGCGCGACGCCCATCTGCATACTCTTTTGGCGGAGCGACTGGCACCCCAGGTGATGGCAGGCAAGGTGGATGAGGACGCCGTCACGGAGATCTTGCAAGGGATCCCGGTGAAAGTGGGGGGTGGGCGCAAAGAATTGCCCCTGGCCGATCTCCTGCCGATGCAAAGCCTGCTTAACCTGCTGGATGTGCTGGAGGAGTTCAGCCGCAAATGGGCCCAATAGAGACCAATAGAGAAAGGTAGAGCGGTGCATCATCAGTCTAAACCTATGCGGCCTGGCCCCTGGCTCAAGCTCGGCAGCCTTATTCCGCTGCTCTGGCTGTTGTCGGCCTGTCAGGGAACCGAGTGGGGAGAACGGCTGGAGCGCGCTGTACGCCCAGTAGGTCTGCCCACAGCCCAACCTGAGCCGCTGGCACCTCCCTCGCCTCAACCTTCGCCGGGATCCATCCCGCCCTCTATCTCCGCTCCCCCTGCTCCCACCCCTTCCTCACCTCTGCCCAGCCAGGACAGCAGCCGCTTTGCAGACTTGGAGCCCGGATCTCTGGTGGCCCGTTCGGTGGGATACCTAGATCGGTTGGGAGTTTTTGCCGATATCTCCAGCAGCGAATTTCAGCCGCAGCGCAGCGTTCGTCGCGGAGAATTTGCCCGTTGGCTGGTGTTGGCCAACAACGCCATCCACGCCGACGAGCCCAGTCGGCAGATCCGCCTGGGATCCCCCTCGGAACGCCCCCTCTTTTTGGATGTGCCGGAAGAGGATCCCAACTTTCGCTACATTCAAGCCCTGGGAGCTGCCGGCATAATTGCCGGAGATGCCAATCGAGAGTTTCGCCCCAACAGCCTGCTGTCGCGGGCGGAGTTAATCCGCATGAAGGTGCCCCTGGACTTACCTCCCGGCCAGATCAAGGGATCCCGAGCAGAGCTGGAAGAGCGCTGGGGGTTTACCGATGCGGCGCAAATTCCTCCTGAGGTTGTTCCTGCTCTGGTAGCCGATCGCAGCCTAGAGAATGCCTCCACCGTGCTGCGCACCTTTGGCCCCATCCGCACCTTCAACCCCTTCGAGCCGGTCAGCCGCGGGGAAGCCGCCATCGCCCTGTCGGCTTTTGGGGAACGAACGGCCCAAGACGCCATACCCCAGCCGCCAGCCTTGCCAGACCCAACCCCTGAGCCTCAGCCTTCTCCCCCTGCCGCAGAACCGGAGCAGACGGCTTCTCCCGAGCCGGATCCCACCCCTGCCTCTCCCTCGGATGCTGCTGATGAGCCCCCTGGGCAGACCCGACCCAACCCCCCGGAAGTCGCCCCAGGAGAGGGTAGGATCGTCACGCCGGGTAAGCCCTAACCCTGAAGTGAGCGAGGATCCCATCGGCGTATACTGTCCAGGTTTTATCAGCAGATGGAACACCTCAGAGCTCCAGCAGGGATCCCTGCTACGGCTCTTACAAGGAGCAAAAGGAGCCATAACAATAAAAACTATCCCTAACTCCCTTCGGGAGAGGGGCTGTACAGCGCAGAGGACTTCCGCCCCCATTCCCCAGGCGGCTCTAGCTCTTGCCAGTCCCCTGAGCGCCCCTCTGCTGGGGAAAACCCTTGCCGCCCATAGCCTATAGAATGGGGGAAGCCAGCCTTGGAAAACCTGCAGGGATCCCAACTGTGTCCGCCATTGTTCCTGAAATCCGTTCTGACGATTTGCTGCGCTACACCGTGATTGGGTCGCGGCGGCCCAGCGTGTACTTTTGGGCGGTGGCGCTGACGGGGGGAGGGCTGGGCTTTACCTTGGCCGGCCTTTCCAGCTATCTCCACCGCAATTTGCTCCCCTTTTCCGATCCCGCCAGCCTGGTGTTTATTCCCCAGGGCATTGCCATGCTCTTTTACGGGGTGCTCGGATCCCTGGCGGGGCTATACCAGTGGCTGAGTTTGTATTGGAACTTGGGAGGCGGCTACAACGAGTTCGACCGGCGCACGCAAAAGATAACGCTGGTGCGTCAGGGCTTTCCGGGCAAAAACCGTGAAGTCCGCCTGGAGTATGACTTTGCCGATGTGCAAAGCTTACGGGTGGAGCTGAGAGAGGGGCTTAACCCCCGCCGAGCCATCTACTTGCGGGTGAAAGGACGTGGCGACATCCCCCTCACCGGCGTTGGGCAGCCGCCTTCTTTGGCCGAGATTGAAAACCAAGCCGCCGAGATTGCCCGCTTTCTTAATGTCAGCCTAGAGGGTATTTGATCCCTTCTCCAAGATCCCCGTTGCTCTAACCACACCCTACCAGTCGACCTAAGCGAGAGGAAGTCCTGTGATCGTGCGACGGCAAGGTCATTGAGAAGGGGCTGGAACGGCGAAGTCAAATAGAGTTAATGCGGCGAAGCAGCATACTTTTGCTTCTATCTTACAGTAGATTTGACTTGCGACTAGTCAAAAAGCAAACCCAATGACAGCACAGGTACAACTTGAACTACAACTTGAACAAAGTATCCACGAGGTAGCGAAGCCGAGCAAGCCAGAATTGGTATGGAAGTCCAGTGATGGATTGTCCTGCCTGTACCATGGTGATAGTTTGGAACTCATGGCTTCGCTGCCTGCTGAGAGTGTGGACTGTATTTGGACTGATCCCCCGTATAACCTTTCAAATGACGGGATTACCTGTGTTGCTGGGCGCATGGTTAAGGTGAATAAAGGCGAATGGGATCGTAGCAAAGGTGTTGAGCTAGATCATGAGTTTAATAAAGCTTGGTTGGCTGCTTGCTATCGCTTACTTAAGCCCACAGGTACCATATGGGTCACAGGTACTTTGCACGTTTATCCATCTGTTGGATTTGCTATGCAGCAGCTTGGGTTTCGGATTATCAATGACATTATTTGGGAAAAACCATCTCCACCTCCGAATTTAGGGTGCCGCTGCTTTACTCATTCAACAGAACTAATTCTTTGGGCGACTAAGGCATGTAAAGGAAAGGAGCGTTACACTTTTAATTATGAGCAAATGAAGGCTGAAAATGGCGGTAGACAGATGAAAAATATCTGGCGAATTCCTCCTCCAGGTAAAGCCGAGAAGGTTTATGGAAAGCACCCAACTCAAAAGCCGGTTGCTCTAGTTTCCCGATGCCTTCGCGCTAGTACTAACCCTGGCGACTTGGTTTTCGATCCGTTTGCGGGTTCCTCCACGACTGGAGTTGCCGCTTTGTTATTGGGTCGGAGGTTTATTGGTTGTGAAGCAGATGCACGCTATGTTGAACTATCAATTAGACGATTGAGCAACCTTGTTTGACTAAGTTGCCACCTGCATTGAAGCAAGACTGTCTATGGAAAGGGCAGAGGCGGTTAGCAGGCTCACTACGTTGGTAGGTCAGGATCTACGGCAGCTAGCAGACCAACTTAACGTCACGGTTTGGAGCAAAGACAATAAGAAAAACAAAGGCTGGGCTGGTCATACGATTGAGCGTTACTTAGGCTTGGCTCTCAACTCATCTCGATCACCCAACTTTGGGAGCTGGGAACTAAAGCTAGTCCCATTAGTAGTTCGAGTAGTTCGAGGATCAAGGGTACTTCGGGTAAAAGAAACAATGGCAATCACTATGATAGATCCTGTGGAAGTTGAAAGTAGAGAGTTTGAAGAAAGTCACCTCTTCAACAAATTACAGAGAATCGTTGTCGTAGCACGTATATTCGAGAGCCAAGCAGATGAGCGTTCTATTGTTCACTCAGTAGCTTCCTTCGATCTTAATGACCCCGAAATTTACGATCAGGTGAAAGCAGACTACAACCTTGTTCGAGAAACAATAAGAACCAAAGGATTTTCAAGTCTTAGTGGCAAGATGGGAAAACTTGTGCAGCCAAGAACGAAGGGACAAGGTCATGGAAGTACCTCTCGGGCATTCTATGCTCGCAAAGAGTTCGTCGCGCACATCTTGGGATTGAGAGAGGACTGATCGATTACCTTGCCCGCTCCACCTTTCTGGATAATTTTATGCTAGTTGCGGCCTGTGTATCCAAAGACAGCTCCTCGCCTATACCTCGACAAGTAACCTGAGTTTCCCAACACCATACTCAGCACTGTGCATGGAACACTCCCTGAGGCCGAAGTGCAGAGAGATCAAGCTGCTTGATCCAGGGCTGATGAGGCAACTTTTTAGAGGGATGCCAAGCACTAAAGCTGTGGTCTCGAACGCTGCACAACACTTTGTCAACTTTGTGAAGACGAGGTGGGGAGAACCCCAAAAACTATCCTTTGCCAGCTTGAGGAGAGGAACCCAGGGATCCCTTGACTGCCACCTGAAGACTCGCCGACTCTGGAATGGGCGCTTGTGCTGTCGGGAACCCCAAGAAGGGGCTTTGCTCTACCGCCTGGGTGGAGAGGGTAAAGAGGGGATTGGAGAGGATCCCGGCAAAGATGGTGGCCACCAAAGTGAACACCAGGCCCACCCGCAGAGCCTGCATGCCTTCCGCCTGCCAGTTGGTCTCGGGGTAATTTTGCACCGAAACCGACATCTCCTGCGGCTCTTTCACCACAATCGTTTTCACCACCCGCACGTAGTAGTAGATGGAGATGACGCTGGTGACCAACCCCACCAACACTAGGGTATAGGCCCCTGCCTGCCAACCGGCCCAGAACAGGTACAACTTGCCGAAGAAGCCTGCCAGAGGGGGCAACCCACCCAACGAAAGCAGACAAATGCTCAAGCAAAGGGTGAGGAAGGGATCCTTCTGGTAGAGGCCGCTGTACTCGTTGATTTCGTCGGTGCCGGTCTTCAGGCTGAACAGGGTGATGCACAAAAAGGCCCCCAGGTTCATGGCCAAATAGACCATCAAGTAAAAGATCAAGCTGGCATAGCCTGCCTCGGTGCCCGCCACCAAGCCGATCAAAACGAAGCCCGCCTGTCCAATGGAAGAATAGGCCAGCAGCCGTTTGAGGCGGGTTTGGGCAATGGCCACCACATTCCCCAGCACCATGGTCAAAATGGCCAGCACCGAGAGCACCGCCCGCCACTCTTCCGTCATCGCCGGAAACACGGTGGCCAAAAAGCGCACCGCCAAGGCAAACCCTGCCGCTTTGGATCCCACCGACAAAAAGGCCACCACCGGAGTTGGGGATCCCTCGTAGACATCAGGAGTCCACTGGTGGAAGGGCACCGCCGCCAACTTAAACCCGATACCACCAATGCAGAGGACCAAAGCGATGATCCCTGCCAAGCCGGCATCCCCCATAGAGGAGGCAATGGCTTCCAGCTTCGTTTGCCCACCCGAAAGGCCGTAGAGCAGCGACATGCCGTAGAGAAAAATGGCTGTGCTGCTGGCCCCGATCAAGAGATATTTCAGGGCTGCCTCCGAAGAACGCGGATCCCGCTTGGTGTAGCCGGCCATCAGGTAGCTGGCAATGCCCAGGGTTTCCAGAGATACAAACACTAGGATCAAGTCCGTCGCCCCGGAGAGGAACATGCCCCCCAAGGTGGCCGTGAGCAGCAACACATAAAACTCGCCTGTGGGCGCTCCGGACTGAGAGATGTAGCGCTCCGCCATCATCACGGTCAGTACCGCCGTCCCCACCACCAGGCCACGGAAGAGAATGCTGATGGGATCCGCCGCAAAGCTGCCCAAGAAGCTCTCCAACTGGGGCTGCTGCCACTGCAACACCAAGGTCACCAAAGCCCCAATCAAGCCAAAGATGGAGAGGGCCGGAAGACTTTTGCGCGCCGCCGAACCACCGACCAAATCCACCACCAAGACGAGCAAGAGGGTGAGGGTAACCACCACTTCTGGCCAAATGGCACCGGCATACAGGTTTCCGGTTGGGGCAAAGACATCCATAGGGGAAGACATGAAGACAGATGAAGGGGATCCACAGCCAGCATACCGCGATTTCCGGTCTCTCTTTCCGCTTCCGGCATCTCTTCTCCCAATCGTCTCCATCAGCACTCTCAATCCACGGGCTCAGTAGAGCTTGGCGCTGGAGGTGAGCACCAACTTCAGGCGGGCGTGGATCAGATCCAAGTCCGCCAGCCCCAGGTCGATCTCCCCATCGATGACGATGCCGGTGTGGATCAGCCGATCCAACAGTTCCAGCACGGATCCCTCGCGGTGGGGTTGTCCGGGGTAGTAGTCCCCCTGGCGGGGCAGGAGGGTGCCCAGATCTCCGAGCTCCAGGTTCAAATCCGCTGGGTCGATCTCCAACAGGCTGCAGATTTGTCGAATTTGCTCCCGCAAGGCTTGTAGGCTGCTGCCGGCCCGCTCAATCTGCTCTGCAGAAAGGCGCTCGGCCTCCATTTGCCGCACCACCTGCGCCTCCATCAACTGCCGCAACAGCTCCACCAAGGTCAGCACCAGAGAGGCCAAACCGGCTTCCGGGCGTTTCCGGCCAGGGGTGGGCCGAGTCTGGCTCAAGTCTTCCCAGCTGGCGGGACTAATCGAAAGGCGCGGCGGGGGAGGAGAAGCAATCCAACGGTCAAAGGGCTGACAAAGCTGTTCCAGGCTGAGCAAGCGGAGACGGGGATCCCGCGCGGCCTCTTCCCTTTCCTCTGGTAGGTTGTAGCCCCAGTCGGCCAAAAACAAGAGAACCTGCTCCAGCTCCGGCACCCTCTGCACCTGGCGCAGCGTTTGCAGGCGATCCTCCACAAACCACAGCTCCTCAGCCGGCAGTTGGGCGGCAGCCAGTAGCCGCTGTAAAGTGGTGGCTTTGGGGGCGCGCACTTCCTTGCCCAGAATGCGGTGGCGCGGCAGTTGGATCCCTTCTCGACCCAAGAGCTGCTGGATGAACCGTCCCTCTTTGGTGCTGAGGATGGCCAAGCGCGGCTCCCCGGCAGCCTGAACCTGGCGTAGCCAAGCCGCCACCCCCGGATAAAACCGGTGCAGCCCCAGCCACCCCTGCAGATCCTCTGCAATCCAGCGATCCCGCACGCCATCCAGCACTTGGGCCAAACCTAGCTCGGAGACCCCCACCTGCTGCAACAACCGCTGCCGCCAGCCCGGCCAGTCTTGGCGCAAGTCCTCCTCCCGGATCCCTTGCTGCAGCCCCCACAACAACAGAGGCATCTCCCAGCCGGTCTCGATCAGCGGGCGCAGACGGTCAAAAGCAGGACGCAGCGGCTCTAGCTGAGCAGGAGCCAAGCCCCACACCTGAGCACAAACGCGGCAGGAAGAGGCAAAATACTCCGCCCGCCCATCGCAGAGCACACCATCAAAATCCAGAACCAGAATGCGGGGGGACATTCGCCGGGGCCTAGCGAACTCCATACCTGAGTCCCCCTGAGGGCAAGTTGCAAAAATGGGGCCAGAGGCCAAGTTAATTTAACCAAACTGTTCCACCCGATTGGCCCAACCTAATTGGATTCCAAGATGCGAACCGACTTGATCTCCACTGGATTCAGCGGGCGATCCTGAGGGCCGGTGGGCGCAGTTGCAATTTTATCCAACACATCCTCTCCCTCGATCAATTGCCCAAAGATCGTGTAGTTGGGCGGCAGCGGGTAGTCGGCATGCATGATGAAGAACTGGCTGCCATTGGTGTTGGGGCCGGCGTTGGCCATCGCCAAAGTGCCGCGGCTGTAGGGACGTTGCACCGGCTCATCGGGAAAGCGGTACCCCGGCCCACCCCGCCCCGTGCCCGTGGGATCCCCGCCCTGGATCATGAAGCCCCGAATCACGCGGTGAAAGATGACGCCATCGTAGAAGTGGTCGTTGGCCAAAAAGACGAAATTGTTGACGGCGAGGGGAGCTTCTTGCGGGAACAGCTCCAGAACCATTGTGCCGGCGGTGGTCTCCATCGTGGCCGTGTAGGACTTGGCCGGGTCGATCACCATCGGGGGGGGATTGTTGTAGGTTTTCACGGGTTTGCCCAATTGTTGTGCCAGGAGCAAATCGCGAGAAGAATGCGGGCGGGCCAAGACAGGGAGAGCACTCAGCCCCACCCAAAGCACCACCATCAGCACAGCTAACTTCACCAGGCTGGCCAACTCAGATCGCACACGCACGTTTCTTGCAGGAAAGCTCCACCCCTATCCTACCAGGATTCTGTCCGAGCCTAATTTTCCCCGGACTTGGATGGAGGCTTGGCTCGCCGCACCAGCCAATAACTCACCGAGAGGGCCAACGTTGCTGCCCCCAACCCGATGAGATCTAACCCCCCCCAGCTTCTCGAAATCGAAAATGATGATCTTGCGGGCCACCGCAATCAAAGAGGTGACGATCACCAGCTCCACCTGCACCACCTGCTTTTGCAAGTAGGCGGTAATGTTCTCCAGAATTTCCAGCGCAATCAGAATATTTAAAAAGAGGCCGAAGATCTCGATTAAAGTGGTGGAGAAAAACCCAGTTGGCTCGGTCAACAAATCTGCCACCAAGAACCGGGCCAAGTCCACCACTGCTACTGTGATTAGCCCGATCATCAAAATTGAAAGCAGCTTCGAGATCAGGCTTTCCAGGCGGGTGATGGCCCGCAAAAAGGGATCCTCCTCTTCTGTCTCGTGGGGATTGTGCAACAGCCACTTGAGAAACCGCATCGCCAACTCCGACGGGCCCAAACCCCTGTGTTCTGGTCTCAACGACAACATTATCCGTCCCAACCGTCTTGCCGGGAAGCAGGCAGGGATCCCTTGGGGCGATGATTGCGACACCGCTCGGAACAGTATTTCACCTCCGACCAACAGTCGGCCCACTTTTTGCGCCAGGTGAAGGGTCGCTGACAGGTGAGACAAATCTTGCTGGGCAAATCCGATTTCTTCCGTTGGCGTGGCATGGTGCACTGCAAAACAAGGTCAACTCTGTAGTCAGTTTAACAATCCTACCGGATGCTGACCGTTACCATCACGGGGGTGCTTGGCCTGCGCCCCACCTTAGCAAAAGCTAAATTCTGAACCTTCTGAGAAGAGAAACCGAGTAGCCTCTTGAAATCCGGCGAGATCTCTGCCCTGTGTCTGCAGGGATCCCTGAAGGAAGTTGGGTTTGCTGAAAGGTTAGCCGCCTCCATCCTGTACTGAGTAAAGTTCTTAACACTCGCTTGTGAACTTGAGCTTGAGTTTGTATGAAATCTCAACCAAATGGGACGAATGTAGCTGTTCAGAACTCTCCTCCTCCACTGAAGCGGGTTGAGGTACGGCTCAGCAAACCCGGCAACCGAGCGACCCAAGCCTCGCTTTCGGAAGACTCAGTGGGCGTATTTTTGCGGGAAATGGCTCGCTACCCACTCCTCAATGCCGAGCAGGAAGTGAAATTGGGACGGCTGATTGCAGAGGGGGGAGCCGCCGGGGAACGGGCGAAACGGGAATTGGTTAGGGCCAACCTGCGCCTGGTGGTCTCGATTGCCAAAAAGTACTTAAATCGCGGTGTGCCGTTTCTGGATCTGATTCAAGAAGGCACCATTGGCCTGATCCGAGCCGCAGAAAAATTTGAGTACGAACGCGGCTACAAGTTTTCCACCTACGCCTACTGGTGGATTCGCCAAGGGATCACCCGCGCCGTTGCCAATCAGGGGCGCCTGGTGCGGATCCCGGTGCATATGGTAGAAAAGCTCAACCAGGTGAAGCGGATCCGGCGAGATCTGACCGAAGCCCTAGGTCGTGTTGATCTTATGTTAGGATAGAGAGAATAATTTA
>NZ_JANSIM010000237.1:0-38697 GCF_047502655.1 Synechococcus sp. R5-12
TTCAGTATAGTTGAGCTTATTATTGACTAGAGTCATGCTCCTCTCGCCGGCGGATCCTGGGCCTCTACCCCATCAGCCGTTGGGGAAATTGAGAAAGCCCGCCAAGGCCGGAGCAATCGGCAACAGGGTCATGACCATCAAAAAGAGGGCCAGCAATGCCAAAGCATCCCGCTGACCGTCGGTTTCAGTAATCTCATCCTGAGGGGGACGCTCTGGCTCGCGAGCAATGAACAGGATCAGCAGCGCCCAATAGAGGGCCAAGACGTTGCTAAAGGAAGCGACCGCCAGGGCAATGAGGGTGATGAAGGTGGCGCGGGCCGCCGTCTTCCGCCCGTACACCGCCTGCACAATGCGACCCCCGTCTAGCTGCCCTGCCGGCAGCAGGCTCAAGGCGGTGATTGCCAGGCCAATCCAGCCCACGGCAACAAAAGGATGAATGGGAACCAGCTCCGCCTGCAACTGGGATCCCAGCACCAGCCGCGCTAGGGTGCCTACCAGGATGGAGCTGCGGAAGATCTCCGTAGGCACATACAGACCCTCGGAGCCGGAGAGCTTCAGGCCAGCCAAGAGCACCAGCAGCGACAGGATCCCGCTCGCTGCCGGGCCGGCAAAGGCAATGTCGAAGAGGGCCTTGCGGCTGGGCACCGGCGATTGGATGCGGTTCAGGGATCCCAGCGTGCCGATCCCCAAGCTGGGGATAACAAAAGCAGGGCTGAGGCGCACGCCGTACTTGCCCGCCATCCAGCGGTGTCCGGTCTCATGCACCAGCAAGATGGCGAAGATCCCGGCCGCCACCGGCAGGGCTTCCACCCAGCGCCCTGGCGCATCCAACAGCCGGAAGCCCAAGAGATTGGCCCCCACCTCCAACGTGGCGACGAAGCTGAAGACCAGCAACGCCCCCGCCAGGATCTGCGCCCCCACGGAAGCGCGGTAATTGACGATGGGATCCGGCAAGACCACCACCGCCGGCTTTTCCGCCGGATCCTCCACCAAAAAGAGCTGGTAGCGACTGCCCACCTGCTCTTTGAGCTTCTCCACCAGCAGGGGTACCACCACCTCCGCCTCCTGGCGCAGGTTGCCCTTAAAAATCGCCCCTTCCCCATAGGGGACGGTCTCGGTGACGAAAAAGGTATCGAGGCCGAAAATAGACTGAATGGCCTGCAGATCCTCAGCCGAGATCCGCTGCAGAACCGCAGGCGCTTCCAAAGGCGCCTCCCCTGCCGAAGGGGCTTCCCCCTGCTCTTCCAGACGAGCCAACTGCTCGCGACGGGCCTGCAGCTCCTGCTGGGCCAACTGGCGGGTCTTGCGCCCCACAGCAATGTAAAGCCCTGTAAAGACCAACAGCAACACCAGGAAGCCTGCAAAATTGAGGTAGATCCCCAGCAGCAGCAGCCCCAGGAAAACCACCCACGGCAACAAGAGCAGGGATCCCTGTAACCACACCCAAACGGCTAAGGATCCCCGCCGACGGGCTCTCCAGAAGCCCCAACCCAAAAAGGCCAGCGTTCCCAGCAAAAAGAGCGGCGTAATCTCAGCGGCAATGTTCATGGCTGACCTATGAGGCTGTACGGGTACCAAGCTGAGGGCAAGACGGCTCAAGCAGAAACAGCCGTTCCTTCAAAACGGGGCTCCGGCTGCTCCCACAGGTAGAAGCCAGCTTTCCGAGGTTTCAGGAGGAACAGCCGCAAAAACTGATAGAAGTTATTCAGGTAGAGGGGCAGCTTGCGCAAACCCTTGAAGGGGCCGGATCCCCGGGCAATCTCCCTCAGCTTAGCGTTGTTGGCCACGCACTTTTGCAGCCGCCGCACAAACTCAGGGTTTTCCACATCCAACACCACCGGGAACACCTTGGCCGCCTCGCGGTTGGTCTTGTAGATTACCTCCATGTCATAAGTATGGGGATCCAAGCCGATGAGGCGGTAGAAATCGGGGCGCTCTCCCACATCATTGAGGTACATGGTGGCGAACACCGACAGCAAGAAGAAGCGGCACCACAGCTTGGCCACCCACCCCTGCAGCAGCCTGGGCTGGCTCAGAAGCATCAGCGCGAAGAAATCGCCGTGGCGGTTCTCGTCCTGGCACCAGTTCTTGAAGAAGTTGAAGATCGGGTAAACGCGATCCTCGGGGTGGGCCTCCAGGTGGCGGTAGATGAGAATGTAGCGCCAGTAGCCGATCTTCTCCGAGAGATAGGTGGCATAGAAGATGAAACGCGGCGCGAAATAGGTGTAAGACTTGTGCTTAGTGAGAAAGCTCAGGTCGAAGGCCATGTTGAAGTCGCCCATGGCGCGGTTCAGAAAGCCGGCATGGCGGGCCTCATCGCGGCTCATCAGGGCAAAGCACTCGGCCAAAACGGGGTTGGTCTCTTTTAGCTTGCGCGACAGCTCCTTGTAGAGGAGAAAACCGGAGAACTCGGCTGTACAGGAGCGCTCCAAGAACTCCACAAACAACCGGCGCGCCTGCGGATCCAGGCGGCTTTCCCAGTCTTGGTTGAACTCCTCACCCCGGACGAAGTGATGGCGGTTGTAGTCGGCGCGAAACTCCTGCAGGATGGCCCGGAAATCGGCCTCTCGATCCCCTAAGCCCATTTTGCCGATGGCCTCGAAATCGGTGGTGTAGAAGCGCGGCGTCAGGATGGTCTCGGTGGGCACTCGCGCTTGAGTTTGAGCAGCTTGCAAACTGGGACTCATAGTGATTTAAAGCGGATGAAAAGGCCAGGTATACTCTCGCAGTTTACCAGCCTCTCTGGCCGTCGTGGGGATAAGAAGTGTTACCGGCAGGCTCTGAGAGATCCTGAGAGATCCTTAAGACTCCACTGCCAGCGGCTGGGATCGCAAGGGATCCGTCAGCTCGCTGCCCTCCTCCGAAGGCGGGATCACCTGCCAAAACAGAGGCAAATAGGATTCCCAATTTTGCAGAATGCGCTCCGCTTTGGGGGAATGGGTGCGGCGATAGTGCTCTTGGATCAGGCTCTTCAGTTGTGCCTCTGCTGCTGCTGTCTGCACCCGCTGAATGCGCACGATCTCCCCGTTGACCTTGGCGGGGAAGTTGCCCTCCTCATCCAGCACATAGGCCAGGCCGCCGGTCATCCCCGCTCCCAGGTTGCGGCCCACCCGCCCCAGCACCACCACCACCCCACCGGTCATGTACTCGCAGCAGTGGTCGCCGGATCCCTCGATCACCGCCTGCGCTCCCGAGTTGCGCACCGCAAAGCGTTCCCCCGCCTGGCCGTTGGCAAACAGGGATCCGCCCGTGGCCCCGTACAAACAGGTGTTGCCCAGGATTACATTTTCCGCCGGATCGCGGGGCGCCTCAGGGGGAGCCAAGATGACGATCTCGCCGCCACACATGCTTTTGCCCACGTAGTCATTGGCTTCTCCTGTCAGAGTCAGGCGCATCCCCGCCAGCGTAAAAGCGCCAAAGCTCTGGCCGGCGCTGCCGACAAAGCGCAGATCCAACTGCCCCCCCTGTTGGGCAAAGCCGGTATCTCCGTACAAGCGGGCCAAGGTTCCGGCAATGCGCCCGCCTACGCAGCGGTCGGTGTTGGCGATAGGGATCTCCACCGTGGCCGTGCCGCAGGTCTCCACCGCCTTCTGCACCTCCGGCTGAGCCAGGATCTGCTCATCCAGCACCGGGCCGTTGGCGTGAACCGGCTCATGCTCCAACCAGTCGGGCAGGGTGTTGGGATCAAAACCGGGGGGAGTTCGCAGCAGACACTCCAAGTTCAAGGATTGGGTCTTCTGCAGAACCGCATCGGCCCGCGGACAGAGCAGATCCACCCGTCCAATCACCTCCTTCAGAGAGCGGTAGCCCAGTTGCGCTAAGACTTGGCGCACCTCCTCCGCCACAAAGGTGAAGAAGGTCACCACGTGATCTGGCGTGCCGGGGAAGCGCTTGCGCAACTCCTCCTTCTGGCTGGTCACTCCCACAGGGCAGTTGTTGGTGTGGCACACCCGCGCCATGATGCACCCCTCCGCAATCATGGCCACCGTGCCAAAGCCAAACTCTTCTGCCCCCAGCATGGCCGCCATCACCACTTCCCAACCCGTGCGAATGCCGCCATCCACCCGCAGGATGGAGCGCTGCCGTAGGCCGTTTTCCAGCAGGGTATGATGCACCTCCACCAGGCCCAACTCCCAAGGTGCCCCGGCATGTTTGATGGAGCTCAAGGGGGAAGCCCCTGTGCCCCCTTCATGGCCGGAGATTTGGATGATGTCGGCGTTGGCCTTGGCTACTCCTGCCGCCACCGTGCCGATGCCCACCTCCGCCACCAGCTTCACCGACACCTGTGCCTGGGGGTTCACCTGGTGCAAGTCGAAGATCAACTGCGCCAGATCCTCGATGGAGTAGATGTCGTGGTGGGGCGGCGGCGAGATCAAGGTCACCCCCGGCTTGGAGCGGCGCAGCTTGGCGATGTAGGGGCTGACCTTTTTGCCCGGCAGTTGCCCGCCCTCGCCCGGCTTGGCCCCCTGGGCAATTTTGATCTCAATTTGCCGCGCGTTGAGCAAATACTCCGGTGTCACGCCAAAGCGGCCCGAGGCCACCTGCTTCACCGCCGAGCTGGCGTTGTCCCCCATGCGCAGCCCCTTCAGGTGGGGAAAGCGGGCCGAGGTGCCATCTGGGCCTACATCGGTGATGGGGAGGTATCGTTCCGGATCTTCCCCGCCTTCACCGGAGTTGGACTTGCCGCCGATGCGGTTCATGGCAATGGCCAGGGTCTCGTGGGCCTCGCGGCTGAGGGCCCCCAAGGACATCCCACCTGTGGCAAAGCGTTTGAAAATCTCCGACACCGGTTCCACTTCCTCCAAGGGAATGGGATCCCGGTCGCTGCGGAAATCCAGCAGGTCTCGCAACGCGGTGGGGGTGCGGCTGCGCAGGTGCGCCCTGTAGATCTCATAGTGGGCAGGCTGACCCGATTCGATGGCCTTGTGCAGCAGTTTGGCCATTTCTGGACTGTTGATGTGGTATTCGCCTTTGGGCCGCGCCTGGATAAAGCCAAAGTTCTCCAGCTTTTTCGAGGTGAGTTCGGGAAAGGCCCGCTGGTGATTCACCATGCCCTCGCGGGCCAGATCCGCCAGCGTCATGCCTCCCACCCGCGACACCGTGCCGCGGAAGGCCAGATCGATCACCTCTTGGCTCAGGCCAATGGCCTCGAAAATCTGCGCTCCGTGGTAGCTGGAGAGCAGAGAAATGCCCATTTTGGAAAGAATCTTGAGCAGCCCTGCCTCAATGGCGGCGCGGTACTTCAGTTGCACCTCGGCCAGGGAAAGCTGGGGCAACTTGCCGGCAGCCATCTGGGTTTGCGTCTTGGGCTTGTGCCACCACTGCCGCACAGCTTCATAGGCCAGATAAGGACAAACGGCGCTGGCCCCGTAGCCGATCAAGCAGGCAAAGTGGTGGGTGCTCCAGCATTGGGCAGTCTCCACCACCAGGGAAGCGCGTAGGCGCAGCCCCTCCTGGATGAGGTGATGGTGGATGGCGCCCACCGCCAACAGAGGTGGGATCAGAGCCTGCTCGGCATCAAGGCCGCGATCCGAGAGGATTAAAATCTCAGCTCCCCCCCGCACTGCCTGAGCCGCCTGCTGGCAGAGGGCCCGTACCTGGACCTCCAGTCCTTCTGGGCCGGCAGCCACCGGATAGAGAATCGGGAGCGTGTGGCAGGGAAAAGGGGTATGCTGCAGAGCGGCCAGCTCCGCTTCGTTGAGCACCGGGCTGCGCAACTGCAACAGGCGGGCATGCTCAGGGCGGATCTCCAGCAGGTTGCCCTTGGATCCCAGATACACATCCAAAGACATCACCAGGCTCTCCCGCAGGGGATCGATGGCAGGGTTGGTGACCTGGGCAAAGCGCTGCTTGAAATAGTCGTAGAGGGGATGAGGCTGGGTGGACAGCACAGCCAGCGGCGCATCGTCCCCCATGCTGAAGGTGGGCTCCTTGCCCGTAGCCGCCATCTCCTCGATGATCATCTCCACATCTTCTGAGGAGTACCCGAAGGCGGTTTGGGCTTGTAACAGTTGTTCTTCCGAGAGGTGAGGGGTATTTTCAAAGCCTTGGGTGCTGAGCTGAACGCGATGGGCTTTGAGCCATTCGCCGTAGGGGTGCTGGGCTGCCACCTGGGTTTTGATCTCCCAGTTTTTGCAGATTTGCCCGCTCTGCAGATCCACCGTCAGCATCTGCCCCGGGCCTAGCCGCCCTTTTTCCAAAATGTCGGTCTCCGGCAGAGGAACCACGCCAGCTTCCGAGGCCACCACCAGCAGACCATCGCGGCTGCGAGCGTAGCGGGCTGGGCGCAGGCCATTGCGATCCAACGTGGCCCCGATGGTTTTGCCGTCGCAGAAAACCACCATCGCCGGGCCATCCCAAGGCTCCTGCAGGCCGCCGAAGAACTCGTAGAAATCCACCACTTCCGGGTGATTCTGCAGTTCTGGCTGGTTGCGATAGGCTTCCGGGATCAGCACCATCATCGCCTGCTGAGTGGAGTAGCCCGACTGAATCAACAGCTCAAACACAGCGTCCAGACCTGCTGAGTCGCTGGTGCCCGGGTCAATAATCGGCTTCAGATCCTCGACCGCTGTACCCCAGCGGGGATGGGAAAGGGTTTGTTCGCGGGCGGCCATCCAGTTGACATTGCCCAGGTAGGTGTTGATCTCGCCGTTGTGGCAGAGGTAGCGGAAAGGCTGAGCCAGCGACCAACGCGGCAGGGTATTGGTGCTGAAGCGGCGGTGGTAGGTGGCGTAGGTGGTGGTGTAGAGGGGGTTTTGCAGATCTCGATAAAACTGGCCCAGAACCGACGATTGCACCATGCCTTTGTAAACGACAACCCGGCAGGACAAAGAGGCAAAATACAGAGCATAAAAGCCAAACCGAGCCTCTACCCGCCGCCGAATGCGCCGCCGCAACAGATAGAGCTGCTGCTCTAGCTCGTCTCCTTCCAGCGTGGGATGGGTGAGGAGCATCTGCCAAATGGAGGGCATGGTCTGCCGCGCCATCGGCCCCAGGCAATTGGGATTGACCGGTACCTGCCGCCAAACCACCCGCTGCCAGTCGGTGGTGGTCAAGTACTCATCGATCACCTGCTGCACCGCCTGACACTCAGCAGGATCCTGAGGCAAAAAGACCATCCCCACCGCGCTGTGAGTGGGATCCCAAGCTCGAATTTCTTCCCTCTCTGCCTGCAACAGCGACCAGGGGATTGCCGTTGCAATGCCCGCCCCATCACCGCTCTGGCCGTCGCCGCCACAGCCACCCCGATGTTCCATACAGGTGAGGGCCTGAAGGGTTTTCTGCAAGAGGTCGTGGCTGGCTCTTCCCCGCTGATCCACCAAAAAGCCGACCCCGCAAGCATCCCGCTCTTGAAAGTGCCAGTTTTCCTGCAGGATAGGGGCCGAGACCTGAGAGGGATGGGGATTCATAGGAGTAAAAACAGTTTGGAATAAATCACGCTTTCAGAGGTGGAAAACCAGCATATCGCACTCCAATCCGACAGGAAAAGGGGGGCAGTCTCAAGTCACGGCTGGCTCTTGCCAACAGGGCAACCGTTGGGGCAATCGGATCAGCGAAGTAAAGACAAAAAAGCTCGCCATGAACAGATTTTTCGAGTTTCTTCTGCAGCTTTCCCCGACGGACTGCGGACGATCTGAGAAAGCTAGGGCGAATGCGCCAGCTCACACCGGCTCCGCTCGCTGGCAACTGGCCCTGTAGAGAACTGCGGTAGGGAGACAGCCGTAGGGTATGTCCAGGAAGAGGGCAACCCCACAGATGTACAACAGATGTACAAAGTCAGGCGTGCAACGGTCTATCGCTGGCTGAACCTAGAAGACCTCAGGCCGACAAAAGTCAAGACCCAGAAGCCAAAGATAGACTTGGCCGCCCTGCAGCAAGACATAGGCCAGGATCCAGGAGCTCAATTGTAAGGATAGAGCTCAGAGATTCGGGTCGCGCCAGCGGGACGGAGCCCTTGCCCTATTGACTATACTGGTGGTGCTCTGGGAGCAATGATACTATTACCCTAGATTTTTCGTGTTTCTGAGTAAGCTCATGCTGACTTGCCCAAGCCGTCATTCTTTTAACTTAGATACGACAAGATCCATAATGGAAAGCAGCATTATCGATGCCAGGATTGTCACAGGCAATTTATACCTGAATCTACTCAAAAGATTGTCTCAGAATTCAATATATCCCTAGTTAACTAGTTAACTAGTTAATAAACTTAAGCGACTTTCCATTGCTGCTATATCTTATGTAAATGAACTACCAGAACTCTGGACAAAATTATGTTAATCACAAATCAACTTATCCTTCCCAAATCATGGAGGTCTACCCGTCAAAAGAGGTAATTTGATCCTGCGATGCGACGAGCTATTGCCATTTGTGCTAGCAGGTTGGAGCTTGAAAGCAGGACGAGCTTCCCAAACTTGTTCAGAATGATTGTTCAGAATGACTGTGTCTCCACATGGATTGGAGTCAGTGTTGCCGAGAAAAGCCATATCCTTGCTAGATTGAAGTCATGGGATCCCTGACTCTACCCGGTAGAACTGAACTTTATGACCGTCCCTCTGATTCACAGCCGTGACGTTCTAGAGAGCCGTCTCAAGGAGATTCCTGCTGAACCCGGCGTATATTTAATGCGAGATGCCACGGATCAGATCCTCTATGTAGGCAAGTCCAAGAAATTGCGCTCTCGAGTGCGATCTTATTTCCGCTTTACCGGCGACCTGCCTCCTCGCATTCAGCGCATGGTAGCTCAGGTTTGCGAGATCGAGTTTATCGTTACCGATAATGAAAGTGAAGCCCTAGCCCTAGAAGACAATCTGATTAAGACCCATCAGCCCCCTTATAATGTTCTCCTTAAGGACGATAAAAAGTATCCCTATTTGTGTATTACCTGGTCGGAGCCTTATCCTCAGCTTTACATCACCCGCCATCGTCGCCTTGATCGGAATCAAGACAAATACTATGGCCCCTACACCGATGTTGGCCTGTTGCGCCATACCCTTGGGTTGGTCAAACGAATTTTTCCCTTGCGCCAACGGCCCAAACCTCTGTACAAAGATCGCGCCTGTTTGAACTACGACATTGGGCGCTGCCCCGGGGTATGCCAAGGCTTGATCAGCCCAGAAGAGTATCGCAAAACGCTGACTCAAGTGGCCATGATCTTCCAAGGCCAGACAGATGAGCTGATCCGAGAGCTGCAGGAGAAGATGATCCAGGCCGCCGAACAGGAAAATTATGAGGCAGCCGCACGATATCGGGATCAAATTCGCGGTTTGGAACAATTGGGAGAATCCCAGAAGGTCTCTTTGCCTAACTCTACCGTCAGCCGTGATGCTCTGGCCTTGGCCATGAATGATTCACGAGCCTGCATTCAATTGTTTCAGGTGCGGGCAGGCAAGTTGGTGGGGCGGCTGGGGTTTGTGGCCGAAAACCGCGGTGACGACCCAGGCCTTATCTTGCAGCGGGCTTTACAAGAGCATTATCAATACTGCGATCCGGTGGAAATTCCCTCTGAGATTTTGACCCAGTATGAATTGCCCGATCACGATTTTCTGGAGTCTTGGCTGAGTCAGAAAAAAGGCCGCAAGGTCAGCCTCATTGCTCCCCAACGGCAGAGCAAAGCCGAGCTGATCGAGTTGGTTGAGCGGAATGCCCAACTGGAGCTAACCCGCACTCAGCGCTTGGCGGATCGGGATGCCGCGGCCTTGGAGCGCTTGGCAGAAGTCTTGGATTTGCCGGATGTGCCCCGCCGTCTAGAAGCCTACGATATTTCCCACATTCAGGGATCCGATGCTGTGGCCAGTCAGGTGGTGTTTATCGATGGCCTGCCTGCCAAACAGCACTACCGCCGCTACAAGATTCGCAACCCTGAGGTGCGCCCCGGTCACTCCGATGATTTTGCCAGCCATGCAGAAGTGGCCCGGCGTCGCTTCAGCAAAATGACCCCTGAGGATCAGCCGGATTTGGTGCTCATCGACGGGGGCAAGGGGCAGTTGTCGGCAGTCATGGCCGTCTTGGCAGATTTAGGGCTGGATCACCTGCCGGTAATTGCCTTGGCCAAACGAGAAGAAGAGATCTTTCTGCCGGGGGATCCTGTGCCCTTGCGGTTGCCGGCCCAAGATCCGGCTCGCTTGTTGTTGCAACGCCTGCGAGATGAGGCCCACCGATTTGCTCTCGCCTTTCATCGCCAGCAACGGAAAGCGCGTCAACATGCCTCTACGCTGGACGAGATCCCCGGCTTGGGCAAGTATCGGCAA
The DNA here is from genome assembly GCF_047502655.1 of Synechococcus sp. R5-12. Taxonomy (NCBI): domain Bacteria; kingdom Bacillati; phylum Cyanobacteriota; class Cyanophyceae; order Synechococcales; family Synechococcaceae; genus Synechococcus; species Synechococcus sp. R5-12. The sequence continues at coordinate 10,248 of NZ_JANSIM010000237.1, forward strand.
AAGCTGCTGATGGAAGAATTTCGGTCGATTGCCCGCATTCAGGTGGCTTCAGAAGACCAGCTGGCCCAGGTGCCCGGCATTGGCCCGAAGATTGCCCGACAGATTTACCGCTACTTTCACCCGGAAACTCAGGCGGAATCCCCGGAGACAGCGCAGGTGGAGTAGTTGAGAATCCGCGCAGGGATCCCTGCTCCCCCAGCACTCGGTGGGGTGATATCCACAGAAGCCTGAGCACCCTTCCTCGCCCGTGATTTTACGAGATCACGGGGGAACTTGTAGTGCGGAAAACATCGCTCAAAGCAAAAATGATACATAATCTCAGGGGCAGGCGTTCTTAGTGCCCTAGTACTGCTTGCGAAAACATAGGGGATCCTGATGTTGGCCGGACTCGATGTGCTCCTGGAAAATGCCCCCATCGGGATCTTTCGTGCGGATCTGCAGGGACGGTACCGGTTTGCCAATGCCAAGCTTGCCGAGATATACGGCTATACTTCCTCTGCCCATTTGATGCGCCATCTGTCGGATTTTGGCCATCATCTCTATGCTGACGCTGCCGGTCGTCGCCAGTTTTTCCAGGATCTGCTTGCAGGCAAAGTCGGCGATGGGAGAGTGGCGCAAGAGTTTTTGATCCACAGTCGCAAGGGCTTGGACTTGTGGGTGCGAGAACAAATTCAAGTTGTCCGCAATCCAGCAGGGGATCCCCTCTATTTTGAGGGGTATGTGGAAGACATCACGGCGCGGAAGCAGGCTGAACAAGCGCTTGCAGAGAGCCAACTCCGCTACGAAAGGCTGGTTTGCGCTATTCCACAAGCCTTGATGATTTTTAGCCGAGAAGGCCAATGCCTAGAGCCGATTTCTTCCCCGGAGAATACTTATTTTGCTTCACTCTCAGCAGAGCATATTCAGGGAAAAGCAGTGGGAGAGCTGTTCGGCCCTGAGGTTGGCGATCAACTGCAGAGGCTGATTGACCGTTGCTTGAGCAGCGGATCCCGGCAAACTCTGGAGTTTCCCCTAACCAACTCAGCGGGAGAGCTCCGTTACCAGGAAGTTTGCGTGGTTCCCCACGGAGCAGATTGCGTGCTTGGCTGCATTCAAGATATCACCGAGCGCAAGCGTCTAGAGCTGGCTTTGTTGGAGATTCAACAGCGATTCTGGGGTATTGTAGAGTCCTGCAATTTGGGCATTTCTCTGCTGCCTCTTGAGCCAGAATCCAAGCCACATGGCATGAACTCAGCCCTCAAGGATATAACAGGATATTCTGCAGAGGAACTGAAAGCTTTGCCTCTGGAGGCCTATATCCCAGATTTGGCTGATGTTGAAACCCTAAAAAACCTCTGGCAGGAGATGATCGAGGGTCGGCGCAGTCATTATGAATTGGAACATCGCTACACCCGAAAGAATGGCCAAATCATCTGGACAAAGTCTCAGGTTTATGTTGTGAGAGATGAAGAACAAAAGCCTCTGTTTGCCGTTCACTTCCTGGATGATATCAGCGAGCGCCGATCCATCAAATCTGCTCTTGAGGAAATTCAAAACCAATTGCAGGGGATCTTCAACTTCTGTAGCCAAGGGATTGCTCTGATGAGCTTGGATCCTGATCCCCGGTATCTCAGCCTCAACCCGGCAATGGCAGAGATTACAGGGTACAGCGAGGAAGATTGGTCAGCTCTGAAAGCGGAAGATTACACTCCCTATCCCGAAGACCGAGAACGGGGCGAGATACTCTGGAATGAACTGCTTTCCGGGTACACCAACAACTATGAATATGAAAAGGTGATTTGCCGTAAAGATGGCAGAGAGATCTGGGTTCGCCTGCAACTGTCTGTAGTGCGAAACGCTCAAAACGAGCCTCTGTTTGCCATCCAATTTCTAGAAGATATTTCCGAGCGAAAAAGGGCCGAAACTCACCTGCGAGAAAGTTTGGCCGATCTGGCCCGCAGCGAAGCACGTTACCACGCCCTTTACGAAGTGATTCCAGACATGATTCTGCAGGTGGATCGGCAAGGGCTAATCCTGTCCTACAAGCCCCCCAAAGGATTTGCATCGGCCTATCCCGATGACCGCTATCCTAACCAGTACATTCAGGATCTGTTTCCAGAGCATTGGAAAATCTACTTTGCTCCCTTGTTGGAGAAAGCCTTTCAAACGGGAGAAATTCAGGTTATTGAATATCCGCTTCCCAAAACTTCTCAAGACACTGCGGAAGCATTGCCGGAATATCGTGAGGCCCGTCTGTTGCCCTTTGGGCCGGATGAGGCCATTGTTTTGGTGCGTGATATTACTCTGCGCAAGCGCCTGGAGCTGGCCCAGCAAACACGAGAAGCTGAATTAACAGCCCTGGTGCAACAGCGAACCCAGCAACTGGAACGCAGTCTGCAGTTTGAATCGATTCTGCGCCGCCTCATCCATCAGATACGGGCAACTCTGGATGAAAGGCAGATCTTGCAGACAGTTGTGAACGAGCTGGGGAAATTTTTGGGCGTTCTTTTTTGCAATGTCGGCCTTTACGATAGCCGCCGAACCTACTCCCTGATCAGCTATGAATACACGACGCTTTCGACCTCTGGGATCGGCGCTCGGGTTCAGATGAAAGATTTTCCCCTCTTCTACGAACAGCTATGGCGAGGCTGGTGCTTTCAACTGTGTGCTCGGGATCGCCAACGGGATCCCAACACTTTGCCCCCTTATTTGACCAAGCTGGCCTGCCCCATTGCCGACGATCAGGGCATTCTTGGGGATCTGTGGCTGGCCCGGCCCCCTGAGGAGAGTTTTAGCGATTGGGAAATCGATTTGGCTCAGCAAATGGCGGCCCAGTGTGCGATTGCCCTGCGACAGGCCAGGCTCTACCTCAGCAGCCAGGCTCAGGTGACGGAATTGAAAAAACTCAGCCAAATTAGGGATAACTTCCTGGCCGCCGTCTCCCATGAGCTGCGCACTCCCCTTACCAGCATTAGCCTCTCGGTTCACCTGCTGAAACTGAGCCATCAAGTTTCTCCTCTCACCCCCAAGCAAATCCAGTATCTTGAGGTTCTGGAGCAGGCGTGCGAGCGAGAGATCTCCCTAATTAACGATCTTCTGGATCTACAAACTTTGTTGGGCGATAGGCTTACGCTGCCCTCTGAGCAGGTTAACCTGCCTCTCCTTTTGGCACCTCTTATCAATCGGTTCCAAGACCAGATGCGCAAGCGGCAGCAAACTCTACAAGTTCACTGGGATCCCCACTTGCCCTATCTGCACACCCATCCCCGCCTGTTGGAACGCTTGGTCTGTGAGCTTTTGACCAATGCCCACAAATTTACGCCCGCCGGCAAACACATTGTCCTAGAGGTTGTTGCTTTGGGTTCCGACCGCTGGGAGCTGCGCTTGACCAACACGGGCACCACCATTCCCCTCGAAGAACAAGAACGCATTTTCGAGCAGTTTTATCGCATCCCCCACTCGGATCCCTGGCAGCAGGGGGGAACAGGCTTGGGATTGGCTCTGGCCCAAGCCATTGCCAACCACTTGGGCGGCTCTTTGCAGGTGGAAAGCACTGCCCACCAAACCACGTTTATTCTTCGCTTGCCCGCAGCAGAATCTTGTTGACGATTCGGTTTGGGCCACTTATGGTGAGATTTACCATATGGGGGGCAGGGTGAAGGTAGCGCTGTTGCAACTGAACTACATCGTCGGCGATCTAAGCGGAAATGCCGAGCGCATCCGTTCAGCGGTTGAGGCAGTGGCGGCGGCGGGAGCAGAGTTGGCCATCACCTCCGAGCTGGCGTTGCTGGGATATCCACCCCGCGATTTGTTGCTCTATCCGGCCCTGGTCGAGAGGGCAAGCCAGGTTTTGCAGCACTTGGCCAGCCGGTTACAGGCCAGCATTCCGGTAGTCGTGGGATCCGTGCAGCCCAATCCTCTGCCTGAGGGTCGGCCCCTTTACAATGCTGCTGCCTGGCTGGAGGGGGGCCAGATCCGCCATTGGTTCCAGAAGTCGCTCTTGCCCACCTACGATGTCTTCGACGAAGATCGCTATTTTGAGCCGGGATCCCAGCCCCAACCCATCGAGTACCGTGGCCGCCGCCTGGGCTTTACCATTTGTGAAGACATTTGGAACGACCGCGACTTTTGGCAGCACCGCCGCTACCACTGGGATCCGGTGGAAGAGATGGCCCGCTGCGGTGCCGACCTGCTGATTAACCTCTCGGCTTCCCCCTTCAGCCTAGGCAAACAGAAGTTGCGGGTGGAGATGCTGGGCTCCCTGGCCCGCAAGCACGCCCTGCCCATTCTCTACGTCAATCAGGTGGGGGGCAATGATGATTTGATCTTCGATGGGGCCAGTTGCGCCCTAGATCGCTGGGGTCGGGTTGTGGCCCAAGCGGCTGCCTTTCAGCCGGATCAGCTCATCCTGGATGTGGACGAGTTGACCCAGTCTCCCAACCCAGACCAGAATCCACCGACTACGGGATCCCGCTGGCCGACCGAGCCGGAAGCTGAGCTGTACGAGGCGTTGGTTTTGGGCACCCGCGATTACGTCAGCAAATGTGGCTTTCGCGAGGTGCTATTGGGCCTGTCGGGGGGGATCGACTCTGCCGTCACTGCTGTGATTGCTGCCGATGCCTTGGGGCCGGAGCGGGTGCTGGGGGTGCTCATGCCCTCTCCCTATTCCAGCCCTGGCAGCCTGACCGACGCCTACCAACTGGCGCAAAACCTGGGGATCCCTACCCTGAAGCTGCCGATTCAGTCCATCATGGAGAGCTACCACCAGCTTTTGGCAGAGCCCTTTGCCGGCCTCCCCCCAGACATCACGGAAGAAAACCTGCAATCTCGCATTCGCGGCACCCTCCTCATGGCCCTTTCCAACAAGTTCGGGCGGCTGCTGCTGACCACAGGCAACAAATCAGAGCTAGCAGTGGGCTACTGCACCATTTACGGGGATATGTCCGGCGGCCTGGCGGTGATTTCCGATGTGCCCAAGACCTGGGTGTACCGCTTGGCTCGCTGGATCAACCGACAGCAGGAGCGGATCCCGCTTGCTACTCTGACCAAGCCCCCCTCAGCGGAATTGCGACCCGGCCAACAAGATAGCGACAGCTTGCCCCCCTACGATTTGCTGGACAAGATCCTGCAGCGGCACATCGAGCAGCATCAATCCAGCCCCGAGTTGGTGGCTCAAGGGTTCGATCCCGACACGGTGCAGCAGGTGCTGCGGCTGGTTCAGAATGCCGAGTTCAAGCGACACCAAGCTCCCCCTGGGCTGCGCATTACCGATCGCGCCTTCGGCACCGGCTGGCGGATGCCAATCGCCAAGCGTCAAGAAGGGATCATGTGACATACTCCCGCACTCATGCTAACGCAAAGCGCTCCGCGCCGCTAAAGCGAAAGAGTGCGGGCTTCTCAGTGACTCCTGTGAAGGACGTTTCCTGAGCTTTGAGAACGGGATGCCCCACCGCTCTGTATTTGATGTTTATCGCCGCGTTGTGGTCTCGGCCTAGTTCCAGTCCACAATGCGGGCAAGAATGCCATCTGTCTCGAATGGTTTTCGGTACTTTTTGACCGCACTGAGAACAGTCTTGGCTCGTGCCTCTTGGATCCACTGCAATCGCCCTCAGCCCAGCTCTTTCAGCCTTGACTGCGAGAATTTGCAGGAATTGCCCCCACCCAGCGTCATAGATGGATTTCGCTAGTCGGGTTCTCGCAATACCTTTGGTGTTGAGCGCCTCATACGCAATATGCTTCCCTTTGCTTACTAGCTTCTTGGCTACTTTGTAGTGGAAATCTTTACGCTGATTGGCCACCTTGAGGTGTGCCTTAGCCACTCGCCTTAAGGCTTTCTTGCGGCGGTTTGACCCTTTCTGCTTGCGGGATAATGACCGCTGCAGCCTCTCCAGCCGCTTTTGGGCGCGGCGGTAGTACTGGGGCACTGGGACGGACTCCCCTGTATCGGTCACCAAAAAGGAGTCCAGCCCCATGTCGATCCCTATCGTGTTCTCCAGTGTTGCAGGCTCAAACTCGGGGACGGACGCATCTTGCAGGCTTAATGTCACATACCACCCATCAGCCTTACGGGTGATGGTGGCAGTCTTGATAACAAACCCGTCAGGCAACGGACGGTGCTGAATCAGCTTAATTGCTCCGATTTTGGGCAGATGAATAAACTTCCCTTGAATGCAGTCCTGTTTTACCTGGGGAAAGGTGAAGGAACGATACCGGCCCGCCCCTTTGAATCTCGGCCTTCCTGCCCTCTTGCCGTTACGGTCGCCTTTCAGCCAGCGGTCGAATGCTTTGTGCACCCGCTCTATGCAGTTTTGCAGGACTTGCGAATGGATTGCTTGGTATTCGGGGAACCTTGCTTTGGTATTCACCAAGTCTCGTTTTTGGGAGTAGACATCCGGCCTGTCTTTCAGCTCAGGCAAATGACAGATTAAGGGGCAGGCGTTTATATTACAGCGGTTTTGTTCCCACCAGTTAAGCCGCTCTGCCAACCGATAGTTGTACTGCTTGCGCAACAGCTCCAGCCATTGCTCCATCAGGACAACTTGACTGGGCGTAGGCCGTAGGCGGTACTGATAGGCAGTCCTCATCTTAAGCGTACTCAGAAACCGCTACACTGATTATAGCGCCAGCAGGGATTAGCGACCATGAAGCATGATTTTGTTTCCAGCGGCAGAGCTGTATCTGATTTGAAGGCACACTTGGTCTTAACCACCAAGTACCGTCGCAAGGTATTTACCAGCGAAATGCTGCAGCGATTACATGAAGTTATGTATGACCTTTGCCAAAAGTGGGGTTGCAAACTTATTGAGTTCAACGGCGAGGCAGACCATGTTCATCTGCTGTTCCAGTACTACCCGCAGGTGGATCTGTCCAAATTGGTAAACAACATCAAATCCGTCTCTAGTCGCAGGATGAGAAGCGAGTTTGCGGATTACATCAGCAAGATATACCGGAAAAATGTGCTGTGGAATGAATCTTATTTCATCGCTTCATGTGGTGGGGTAACAGTCTCGGCATTGAGCCAGTACATTGAAAGCCAAGGTACTCCCGCCTCTCATCCCGACCCAAGCGCTCCGCGCCGCTAGCGCGTTCGCTTCAGCGGGCCGTAGGCCATACGTCCTACGGACAGAGGGCGGGGCTTCTCGGCGGTTTAGCTAATGGAACTAGTGGGATACCCTCACACCAGCTCCTCCCTCAGAGGGAGAAAGGGAAAGATTCGGCGCTGTCGGAATTGCTTGGAGTAGTTGGTGCCCGCTCAAGCCTTGTTGCCATTCAGAACGGCTACAACTGGTGCAGTCACGCTTCCTGCTCAATACCCTGCTCAATACAATAAAGGGCCTGCAAGCCAGCAGACCCAAGGAAAAGCCAAAAGGCGGTAAGTTGAGGTCTCTTAGATCAGGCCCAGCCAGGAAGCAACGCCTTGGCCCGTCACCGCTTCGATGACAATGGCCAACACAAAGCCAATCATGGCAGCCCGACCGTTGAGGCGCTCGGCATACTCGTTAAAGCCAAACTTGGGCTCAGACAAATTGGGATTAGACATGAGAACCTCCAGGGTAAATGGGAACGACAGGGAGTGGGATCCGTAAAGAACGAAAACGAGAACGGCACTTGACCTTCAGTATAGTTTGCATTTCTTCATGATCGCAAGCAAGGTGGTCACCCGCTGCCGATGGCGGCGATGATCTGCCGCGCCAGGGGAATGGCCGCCTCATAGGCTTTGCCCTGATGCAGGTGCAGCACCAGCGTCCAGTTGGGATCCGGCAGGGGCCAAAAGGCCAGCAACCAGGCTTGAAAATCTTCTGCCCAGAGAATTGGTCGTCCTCGTCGTTGAGGATTGAGGATGGTGCCAGACTTGGCTGCCACTGGGATCCCTTCTGGGGCAATGCCGCGACAGGTGCCCGCTGTTGCCGCCAGGCTCATGCCAGCATGGAGAGCCTCCCAAATCCAAGCCGGTAAAGAGAAAGCGGGCAGAGAGACCTCGCCAGAAAGGGGTACACCTCGGCGGGCAATCACGCCCCCATAAACCAACAGCTCCCAGGGATCCACCGGCCCAGCCAGACCAGTCGCCAAGAGCGGAGCCGGAGTTGTATTCTGCGCACTCTCTAGGCCGAAGCGCCGCAGCCACTCCACCAGGGTATTGGCCCCCAGCTCCCAGCCCAACTGGTAAAAATGCACGTTGCAAGAGTGGGCCAGGGCCTGGCGCAAGTTCAAAGCCCCATGGCCGCGGGGATCCCAGCAGGGTAGGCGGCCCAACCCCAGTTGCGGCGGCGGATCCCACCAACCCGGACAGTGGATCAAGCGCTCCCCAGAGCTGATCCCAGTCTGCAGAGCAGCAGCGGCAACGGCGCATTTGACGGTTGAGCCAGGGCTGGCCTTGATCGAAGCCTGCTCCGGCTGCCAAACCCTTGTTAAACGACCGGTGTTCAGGTTGAGGACGGCGGCAAAATCGCGCGGATGGGGCAGCCCTGCAGATTTCCCCTGCAAGCCCCAGGTCAAAGCAGAACCCAACAGCCAGGCTCCACAGGTGCGACGGTTCATCTGCTGTTGGCCCCGAAAACCCAGCCAGACAAAAGCGGATCCCTGTTACAAAAATTCGGAAATCGCAGCCTTCTCACGGACTAGGGTAATCTGAGTTCAGGTCAATGGAGATAACCCTCATGGCAATTCAGCGTGGTGCCAAAGTCCGTGTGCTGCGGAAAGAATCCTACTGGTACCGGGATGTGGGAACGGTTGCGGCGGTGGATACCAGCGGCATTCTTTACCCGGTGATCGTTCGTTTCGACAAGATCAACTACTACAACATCAACACCAACAACTTCCGCGAAGATGAGCTGGAAGTGTTGGAAGCTCCCAAGGCCAAGGCCAAAGCCGCTCCGGCCAGCTAAACCAACAAGGGTTCTGATGCCGGGGACTGTGTTCTTGAGCAAGTCGTTCTGTGCCTGAACTGCCGGAAGTTGAAACAGTTCGGCAAGATTTGCAACGCCTCACCTTGGGGCCGCGGATACTTGCGGTGGAGGTGCTCCTGGCCCGCACCATTGCCTACCCTGCAGGGGAGATGTTTGGGCGGAGCTTGATTGGCACCCGTTTTACCCAGTGGCAGCGGCGAGGAAAGTATCTCCTGGGATCCCTGGATTCGAGAGCTGTTCTGGGCGTGCATCTGCGCATGACCGGGCAGTTGCTCTGGGTGCAGGGATCCACCCCTTTATCAGCTCACACTCGTGTTCGTTTGGCCTTCGAGGAAGGGTGGGACTTGCGCTTTGTGGATCAGCGCACCTTTGGCCAGATGTGGCTGGTGCCTGCCGGTGTTGAGCTGGAGGCGGTGATCCCCACCCTGCAGACTTTGGGGCCGGAGCCCTTTTCGCCAGCTTTTTCTGAGGCCTATTTCCAGGCTGCCCTGCAGAAGAGCCGCCGTCTTATTAAAACCGCGCTGCTGGATCAATCGCTGGTAGCCGGGGTGGGCAACATTTACGCCGACGAAGCCCTGTTTCTGAGCGGCATTCACCCTTTGACGCCAGCAGTTCAGCTTTCGGATGTGGCCAAGGCACGCCTGCGAGAAGCTTTGATCGAGGTGTTACGGGCCGGGCTGGAGCAGCGGGGCACCACCTTGCGGGATTACCGGGATCTGCGTGGGCTCAACGGCAACTATCAAGGGCAAGCGTGGGTGTACGGTCGGGAAGGGGATCCCTGTCGCCTCTGTGGCACCCCAATTCAGCGGATGAAGCTGGCAGGGCGTTCGGCCCACTTTTGCCCCCACTGCCAGCCGCAACAGAGCTAGTGGCGCTCCTCAAGATATGGGGGATCCCTGGGGAAATGGGCCAGAGCGGCTACCATCAGCAGTAGGAGGGGATCCCGGTGAAAACCATGGGATGGGCACGGCTCCAACCTGTAAAGCCCTTGATGAGGGGAAGTCGCCTCTGGTCGGGAGCGCTGTTGGCGCTGGGGATCCCGACGGCTGCGGCCTTTGCCCAACTGGAGTTGGATGCCCAACTGGGCCGATCCCAAATTGTTTTTCCCAGCAAAGATTGCCCCGCCTGCAACCTAACGGGGGCAGAACTGCCGGGAGCTGACCTCAGTGGGGCCAACCTGAAAGAAGCGATCCTCAGACAGGCCAATCTCCAAGCTGCCGACCTCTCCCAAGCAATCCTCAATCTGGCCGATTTGAGAGGGGCCAATCTGAGTGGCTCAGCTCAGGCAGGGGCTTTCTTGTGGGAAGCCGATCTGGCGCAGGCCAACCTGCAGCAGACAGATCTGACGGGTGCCAATCTGCAGGTGGCCAACTTAAGCGGGGCCGACTTGCGTCGAGCCATCCTCACCGGCGCCGACCTCACAGGGGCCAAGTTACACAATGCCGATCTGCGGGGGGCCGACCTGCGAGGCGCTTTTCTGGAGGGGGCAGACCTGACGGGCGCCCTGTACAACGCCCAAACCCGACTGGATCCCGCCTTCAACCCTAGTGCTTGGGGCATGGTCTTGGTGAAGCCATAACCCCCCTCTCCCCAAGGGAGAGGGGCTGGGGGTGAGGGCGCTTTATTTGGGATCCCCCCTTGGGCAGATTAAAACCAGCACCCCCTCGGCTGGGATCCCCTGCCATGACTTCCCCTGTCCGCGTTCTCATTGCCGACGATCATCCCCTCTTTCGGTTGGGGCTGAAGTTTGCCCTGCAAGCCCAAGGATTTGAGGTGGTGGCCGAAGCCGAGACGGGATCCCAGGCCGTCCACCATTGTCGCAGTTGCCCCATCGACGTAGCCATTTTGGATGTGCGCATGCCGGATGGGGATGGGATCGCCGCCTGCCAGCACATCACCGAGCTGGGCCTGCCGGTGGTGGTGGTGATGATGACCACCTTTCAGGAGCCGGGTCTGATTGAGGCAGCCCGCCGCGCCGGGGCCAAAGGCTACCTTTCCAAAGAGACCGACCCGGCGGAATTGGCCCGCGTCATCCGTCAGATTTTGTCCAACCCCGAACGAGACTGGCTGCCTGCCCGACAGGAGCTGCCCAAGCTCACCCCCCGCGAGCTGTGTGTGCTGCAACTGATGAAAGAGGGCTTGGCCAACAAACAGATTGCCCGCCGTTTGGGCCTGAGCATCGAAACCGTCAAAGAATATGCCAGCACCGCCTACCGCAAGCTGGATGCTAGCGACCGTGTCACCGCCCTGCTCAAGGCGCAGCAACTGGGGATCTTGTGAATTGGAGAAAGGGCTTGGGGATTCCCCCCAGAGGTGGGGATTTGCGGCGGCCATGATCACCGCCATACTGTTGCTAGCTTGGCATCTTGACAGGGATCCCCTGGGTGCCGCCTTCCCCTTCACGTTGTCCGAGATACGGTATGTCTGCTCCTTCCACGCTGCTGCTCAAGCTCACCCTGCGCTTGCTCGCCTCTTTGAAAGCACGGGTGGATCGGCGCAAGATTCGAGAGCGGGGCTTTGTCCTGCCGGTTGCCATTTTGATCGTGCTGGTCTTGAGCTTGGTGACGGTAGGCCTCCTGACCCGCTCTACCCAGCGCACCATCCAAACCCAGGTGGAACGGGCGGAGCTGACCATCAGCCGGCAACTGAATGCTGCCATCGACCGAGCCAGGGCCAAGATCGACAACCTCATTCGGGATCGCCGCCTGCCCAACAGTGCCCCCACCGATGCCCAATTTACCTCTGCCCTGACCAACGATGGCACGGCGGTGCCTGCAGAGCCCTCGGATCCCTATACCCTTCCCGATGAGCGGCGCTTTTTGCTGAACTACAACGCCCTTGTTCCGGATCCCCAGAATCCGAGCCGGAGAATTGAAGTGCAGCGGCAAGCCCCAGTCTGGTGGTTCTTGGTGGATACCGACAACAACGGGATCGACGACTCCGTTACCGCCTACACCATCCTGTACAACCGCCGAGCGCCGGTTACGGGGCAAAGGAACCTCCAGGGCTTTGAGGAAAACATTTCCGATACTGAGCGGGCGCGGCGGCTGGTGGTGCGCGGTGGGCCCCTCCAGGGTTCGGCCTTGGCGGGGTGTACCGATTCTCCGGCTGAACAGACGGTCAACCCCAACGTGGGGGACTGGTTCCAGGTGGGCTCATCTTTGCAAAAGCCCTTTCAGGTCTATGCAGTTACTCTTCCCATTGAGGGGGCCGACTCCACCACCCGCGCCGTTTCGGCTTTGCAATTTCAGCAAGATCGGCGGCGGGATCTGCTGAACAAGTGGGGAATTTTCAACCGCGGCGACGTGGAGTTTTTCTTTACTCCTGGCTACAACTGGAACGGTGCTATCTACGCAGGCGGTAGCCTTTTCTTCCGGAACACTGCCAACAACTTGTTCCGGGCTTTCACCATCAGCTCGGAGCAGTCTTGCTTCTACACGCCGCCGGAAAACTCGGAAATTACAGCCTATGGAGAGCTGGTGGCAGGGGCCATTGGCTTCGCCGGACAGGAGGCGAGCGATACATTGATCTTTGATGCCCACCCTGGGGTGGCGGATGTGCCGCCAAGTGTGCCGCTTCCCCGCCTGAATAACCTCAATTTCGATTCAGTTCAGAACTCGGCAGCCCCCGAAATGGTAGCTCTGGATCCGCTGGAGCTACAGCTTTTTGGCCGCATTCGCACCCGCGGAACCTACGCCCAGGATCTAGAGGGATGGTCAGTCTCTCCAATTAATGTCAGGCGGAATTCAAAGAGTGGCCCACCAGGACGAGTTCAAGCAGGCGGCTTTCAGTCAACGAAAGACCAAGTCTGCCCCCCCTACGTGGACGATGTTTACCGGGCCGACAACCGCTTTGGCCCCAAGGCCAGCTATGACCGTCCACCGGTCGAACCTGACCTGCAGAGGGGCTGCGACGTGGACACCTTTGCTCAGAGGTTTGGTGTCGGTGCCGGTAGCCCGATTCCTGCTAATGCCAGGAACAACCAGAATGAGTCTTTGACCGAGGACAACCCACCCCCAGGCGCCCTTTCCGAGGTGGGCTTGGATGGCTATTGGGAGCGGCGGGCCCGTGTGGAGGGCTTGCGGGTGATCGTGGGCCAGCGGCTGGAGCTAACCCGCACCGATTCTTTGCCTTTGCCTCTGGTGCCCACCGGGAATGCGGATGATCCCACCAAGCTGCAGGCCATTTTCATCAGCAACGAGGCGCGGCAACGGCTAACCCTGCGAGATAACCCAGCGGCGGTGCAGGCCACTGCCGTTTACCACTACAGCGACCAAGATGGGCGCTTCCCCATTGCCTGCTTGGCCACGGTAGCCCACCCCGGCTCTCCCTGGAGCTTGCAGCGGGCTTCCACCTTCCCTACCGGCGACCAGCGCACTCAACTGGGCATCAACTTCTTTACTGGAGAGGGCACCAACGTTTGGGAGTATGACCCCGAGCCGATGCGGAAGCAACTGCGGCCTGGCACTCCTTTGTGGACAGCGCTCACCAACCTGGCCAATTTTGCCGGCGATCCTGACGGGGCCTATCCACCCAAACAGGAGCCAGGCCGCATTCACCCGGATCCGTTTATTACGGCCTTTGGCAACTTCTCGGAGCTGCGGCGGGTTATTGATATCGTCAACCGAGGCACCTCTGTTGACCAACTGAGCCTAGCTGACCAAACCACCCTGCAAACGGCAGGCTGCATGGTGGGCATGTTGGCGGACAACATCCTGCGCATTGAGGCGGCTGCCACTGCCAGCAATCCCATAGCCGAAATCCTCCGGGATGACATCCAAGCCAGCCGAGCTGGGGACCGAGAAGCGGCCAACCGGTTTTATCTGCCGCTGCGCTACATCTTCCCCCAGCAGACCTTCCACCACAGCGTGCCCCCCAACCCCAACGATCCCCTTGAAGATGAGCGGAGGCAGGCCTACCCCTTCCTACAGGGGCCAGTAACCTATCAAGCCGTGGTGGATCTGGAATCCATGAGGCTGAGGCCCCGGGCCACCATTGACCAGTGGACTTTGCCCCGTGCCACCGCCAACTGCCCCAATAACACTGCTGGCCCCAACAGCAACCAGTTTGAGCTGATTCGGATTGGCAACCAGTGCCATCGCGTGCCCTTCAAAGATTCCGTCTTCTACGATGGCCGCGAGGCGATGGCGGTGCGGGCCCTCAACATCGACCTGGCCCTGCTGACCAACAACGTCAACGGACAGGCCAGGGGGTTGATTAACGGGGACACTTGGCTGCCTGCCGGCATTGGCGAGAACCGAGAAGGAGGGATTTTCTACGCCTTCCGGGAAGATGCCGTGCGGGAAGATGCCATTGCCCGCCCACCCTTGGGCATTTTTAATAACTACCTAACCAGCTGGCGCAACGCAAACGCCCGCGGCACTTTGGGCAGCGCTGGCGTTATGAACGCCGGTCAGCCAGGTCGCGGCACGGCCAATGGCCAAACGGTCTGGGATCCCCCTGTTTCCGAGCAAGGTCTCAGCCCCAAACCGGTGGACTACTATGCCGATCCGGATCGGCGGCCCTACGGCTTCCGGCTGCGCAACGGGGCGGTGCTGGCCCGCGGCGGGTTCAACCCTGATGACGCGATTTTTGGCCTCTCCTTCATTTCCGACAACCCCGTTTACATCCAAGGGGACTTTAACCTGCACCAGACGAGGAACGGGCAGCGGCTGGAGGAGTTCAAAACTCTCCTCAATTTCGGAGCAGACGGCCTCTACAGCAACTTCTACGGGCGGCCGCGATTATTATTCAATAATGTCAATGAAGACCGGCGCTTTGCTCGGGTGGCGGAGGATCTTTGGCGGCCCAGCGAGGTCTTGGGCGACTCGGTGAACATTCTCTCTGCCGATTTCTGCGATGGCAGTATCGACGACGGCTTTGTGCAGGATGCTACGCTCAACGGCGGCGGCAGCAGCTTTGTGGCTGACCGGAACTACCAGGGCAGCCCACAACGAGCCTCGGCTCCTCGCCGCAACGAACACTACGGCTGCAGCGGGCCAAACCTAGGAGCCAACACTTCTTTCCTCAACCAAGCGCTGGTGATCCGGGGCAACAACTGGCCGGCTCCGAATCCCAACAGAGATGGTGCTGGGGTTCTGCGCTTCGACAACACCAACGGGGCGCAGAATTTGGGCAACCACGTGCGGCGGCCAGGCTGGCCGGAGGTCTTCGCCCGCGACACCATCTTTGCCCGCCGCGACAGTGCCGACCCGAGCTCAAATAACGCTGACAGGACAGCAGGGCTTGGCGTGCCAGAAGTGCGGCTCTTGCGCGCACCCGATGCGGGCTATGCCAACTTTGGCACCCGCATTTCGGCTTTGGGCAACCCGGTGCTGGACACCTCCCGCTGGCTGTTGATAGCTCCCCTTCAGTCCTGCAAACAGCCTGAAGGGGGTGGTGGCCTGTTGGCCGAGTACTACAACGGCTGGATAACCAGCCCGCAGAACCAGTACAACCGCAACACAGGGTTTGGGGACACCGGAGCCATAGGCCCCCTGCCTTCGAGCGCCCAAGAGGCCAACCTGCCCTACCTGCGGGCAGTGCGCTGGCCGGATCCAACCTACCCTGTTCAAGATTGGCAGATTGGCTCCTTCATGAGGGAGGAGGCTCAGGGAGGGCCAACCTGCAACACCTCAGGCGGCTGGAGCAGCCCACCCGGCTCGCGATGGGCCTGTATTCGCGATGCTTTAAAAACCGATGGTTCCGGTATTTCCGGCTGGGATCCCCCTAGAAATCCACCTGGAAAAGGCTTTGCCTTCTGGGAAGACGGTGGCCATCCCGATCTCCCGCCTTGGGGTGGGTTCTACTACCTGTTTGCCGACCAGAACTACCTGAACACCAACTCCCCCTTCCTCTGGCCCTTTGGCTGGGACGGCTGGCCTTTGTGGAATACTCAACCCAACTTTCCCAAGGCTGACTTTTTGTGGATGCCAAGATGCAGTGAGCCGGATATGAATCCGCCTCAACTTCCCGCTGATGCTCCAGACATAGACAGGGGCAACATAGGCTTCTGGCGCTCCTGCTGGCGGCGCAGAGACGGATCATGGGGAAGTGGCAACAACCTCGGCAACGACTTTTTTGTGGTGCGCTGGGTAGGGGAGCTGTATCCCCGTTGGCCAGGTGTTGCCACCTACAACCTCAACACCGACGATGGGGGCCGACTCATCATCCGCAGGAACCCCAACTACACTCCTAACCCAGATGAGGAAGAGCCAGCTTTTAGAGGCTTCTATCGCAATGCGGGCACTCGTCTAGAAGAGCTGTCGGAGGATGAGGCTGTTGGTGTCGAAGCCTGGTGGGATGGCGGCAATAACCACGTGAGCTTCCGGCTGGAGCTGCAGTGCGTTACCGACTACACTCGGCCTTCTCCCTACTTGGTGGAGATCCAAACCTACGAGAACATGGGCAATGCCTTCGTCCGCTTTACAACCCAGGGAGATGGGCAGCCGCTGGAAAACTATGACCTTCGCTACCTGAAGCCGCTGAAGCCGGTCAACCAACCTTGCCAGCCGGATCAGACTAAACCTCTGGCACCCAACCAGCAGTACTGCGCAGCCCCCCTTAACTGCGATCCCATCTGGACAGACTGGACTCCTGCATGTAAAACCAACATCTGTCAGCAAACCACTATTAAACAAACCAGAACTGCCACCTTGCCTGCCGGTTGCCCTGGCACTCCGCCGTCGGAAACTCGGACGATCACCTGCTACCCTCAGTACAACTACGGGAAATGGTCGGACTGGACGCCTCAGTGTACCCAGCAGCAGCAGTGTAGCGGCACCAGCATCACCCAAACCCGCACCCGCACAGTAACGCCGCTTTGTACCAGCCAAAGCCCCTTCACCGAAAAAGAAACCCGAGCCTTTACCTGCCAGCCTCCGGGGGCTACCTGCACCGACACAGGCTGGACTCCTCAGTGTACGGTGGCCAACGGCGGCCAGACAATAACTCAGAGCCGCACCGTGACCTGCACCTCAAGCTGCGGAACCACTACTTCTACAGAAACCCGGACATTTCCTTGCCCGCAGACCTGCAACTACAACTGGGGCCCTTGGTCACCGGCCAGTTGCGATGAGGTCATCAACCAGATCGCCTGCGGCACAACCAAAACCTTTACCCAAACCCGGACGGGCACCCTCATCGCCAGCACCAGCAGCCCCACCTGCTCGCCCACCACAACGGGGACACAAAATTTGACCTGTCGAGGGCGTCCCTGCGGGCCGAGCACCTTTGCCCCAGAAACTCCTTCCAAGAGCCCCTTGGGCGAGTGGATGGCAGCCAAGCCCAACACGGTGGATCTGCGCCCCGTCTGGGAAATCCAAGCGGATCCGGAGCCGGAGACCATCAGCGTGAATACGGTGGCCGCGGCTCCTGCTGAAGGCGTAACCATTGCCCTGCAGCCGCAGCTTTCGCCGGTGCTGGAGGTGAAAGCCGGGGTGCCCAAGCCACCCAAGTGGCCCAACCCTGCCGAGGCTCTGCAGGCGGCCTTCAATTGGATGTTTGGCGAACCGGCCTATGCTGCCCGCGAGGGCTTGGTGAGAGGTGGCGTTCTCTCCGAGATCGTTTCTCAACCCAACCGCGAGCCCGGCATCCGCCCGGCTATCAAGGGAGAGGCTCTAGAAGACCCGTTTACAAAGGGAACCGACCTCTGGGCCCGAGCGCTGAGGCGCAAATTACTTAGGGAAGATCTGACGGTGGGCTGCCCCTCGGAGGAGGAAGGCCCAGATTCCAAAGGCGGCTTCTGGGTGCCCGGAGTGTTTCGCCCCAACTTCAACACCACCTTCAAGTACACCGCCTACACCGGTGACAGCCGCCCCAGCACGTTGCGCATCAAAGACTGGAACGGAGACGGCCAACTGAACTTCTGGGACAAAAACGGCAACGGCGTTCGCAACGCCGACGAGCCTTGGGATGTACTGGATCGGGATCCGCTGTTTGCGGAGAAGAATCCTGCCAATCCCAATAAACTGCTGGTTCAGCCCCAGATGGCGTTGAACCCCTATGCTTGGGTAAACGAAGGTGACACTCAGAACTACTCCCCAAGCTCCAACTATCGTGGCGGTTACTACATTGACACCAAGGGGAGCGAAGATATCCGCAATGGCCTGTGCTTCTACGTCAGGGTGGGCTCCGACTCGGGCACCAAGAGGGTTCAAATCCAGATTGATCGCAACGGTTCCACAATGACCGACAGCGACTTCACCAACGACACCGCCGCTTTTGCTTGGGTGGATGTGGAGCCGTTCACCCTGGACCTGAACAAGACTCCCACTGGCTTTGCCGGCGAAAACCCGGTGCTGGGGGTAATCCTGGATGAGGTGACCCGTCGGCCCATTCCCATTCCCCGCTTCCAAGAGCTGGCTTCAACCGATGTGAACCAGCGCCGCCGCAACGACGATGGCAGCCAAAACCGGCAGCTGCAGCCGGCCAGGGAAACGCGGGTGAATGCCATTGCCATCAGCGGCACCCTGCCCTCGCGGCTAGACCAAACTGCCGGCGGCATGCACAACTTCCTGCGCCTCAACGAGCTGTGGAGAAATACCAACCTCTTCTTCAGCGGCTCGATGATCCAGCTCAACTACAGCACCTATGCCACCGGCCCCTTCCTGCAGCAGAGCTTTGAGCCGCCCAACTTGGTTACGGGCTCGGCCCTCACGCGCGGCTACGACTACTACTTCCCGCCCAATCGCCGCTTCGGCTACGATGTGGGCCTGCAAATTGCCCGTCGTCCCAGCGCGGTGTCGGCTCGCTTCCAATTCCCCTCCAATGCCCGCACTGAGTTCTTGCGGGAGTTGGATCCTCAGGATCCGTATGTGCGGCGGCTGCGCTGCGAGCTGCAAGCTCAGCCAGATGTGCCCCTGCAGGCGGCTGCTCGGATTGGAGGCTGCAACGAATTCAACTGATATTGACTTCCCATGCCAGGGGTAGATTCAAGGTAGGCAGATCTGGGCGAGCGCTGGAGGGGATATGAAAAGGTGGCGGCTTTTGCGGCAGCAATTGGAAGCAGAAGGCTTCACGCTCATTGAGGTCTTGGCCTCGGTGGTCATCGTGGCTTTGGCCATGGCCGCTCTTGCTCCTGCTCTCACCCTGATCGCCTACCGGCGGGCCATGACGGAGCGGATAGAAGTGGCCAATCAACTGGCCCGGGCTGAGGTGGATCGCATCCGCACCCTGGTTGACCTGGAGCTGGCCGCTAACCGAAGCGCCTTCCAGGACCCAGCTCAGTTGGCTCGTCTGCCCAGGATTGGAGCAAGCCCCTTGCGCAATACACCGCCCCCTGCCGATATGGACAACCCCGGCCCCAACTACTCCATTCGCCTGGCCGAAGTGCGGTTGCCGGGGCGAAACCCCGAGGTCTATGTCATCCAAACCTTTCGGGATAGGGGCGGGGAATGCATTGACCGACGCAACAACACCGTCATCTCAGGGGTTCCCTGCAGCTTTATGATGGGAGTCAGGGTCTACCACCGCTTTTCCTTCAACCCAACCACTCGACAGGCTCTTCCTGGCCTGCGCACTGAGACGGTCTCCGCCAATCAGAACTTGGCCAATGCCGATGTGTGGCTCTTTCCCATGGCCAGCTCGATTGTAGAAGTCAACCTGGCCGCCAATTTGGGGGATGTTTGCCGGGCCATTTTGGCCGATGTTCAAGCTAGGGGTGGGATCCCGACCAACAACTGCAATGCCTTCCCGCTGCCCAGCCCAAGCCCTACCTCGCTTTGAAGCGACGGGTAAGCTCCTCCTGCAGGCTCACAAAAAGGTGGTGTTCTCCTATGTTCAAGGTTTTTCGCCACAGGGTTTACCAGAGTGCGGGGTTTACCCTCATCGAGCTTTTGGTGTCGCTGGTGGTAGCCTCGATCTTTCTGCTGGCCACCGGCATGATCGTTATCGAAACCATGCGGGTGGATCGGGAAGAGACAGGGCGCACCCAGGTGCAGGCGGAGCTGACCCAGGCCATGCAGTATATCCAGCAGGATCTGGCAGAGGCGCTTTACATCTACAACGATGCGGAACAGCCCAACGGAGACGGAACGCCAGATCTCATCCAAAGGCTTTACACTCCTGGATGGATTCGCCGCCCCGATGGTGCCGTTCCGGTTGTCGCTTTTTGGAAGCTGAATCCGATCCCACGCGATTGCTATCAAGGCCCTCCGGCGTTGCAACAAATCCGAGAAGGCCGAGTAACTTTGAAGGAAAGACCTTCAGGCATTTCCCAATCTGATTGGGAAAACATTCGCAGCCGCCGCAACATCTACACCTTGGTTGTGTATTACTTGCAGCGCAACTACAACAACGCCGGTAACCCAGACGGCAGCACCCCCTGGGAGGGTAATGCGCGCATTGCTAGGTTTGAGTTGCAACCTCTTAATGACACATGCACTGAGCGCAGCCGATTTTTTGTCGAGGATCCGGATCCCTTCCGGGAAGGCTTTCTGGTTTGGCCCTCTGAGCAAGCTAGGGCTCGCCAAACTCCCATTGCTGGGGCAGGCAATCAAGGTAATCGACTGGTAACTCTGGTCTCCAACATCTTCAGCAGCCGGCAGGGCAGCCCGCAGGTTGCCCCCCCTTGCCCAGAAGGCTACGCCTTGGGAGGGGGCCTGCCCAATGGAGTCACTTTCTCAGGCTTGGGAGTCAATCAAAACGACGTGGGCTTCCATGTTTGCGTCCGGCGCAGCGCCGCCGCCAGCCTTCCCCAAGATGTGATTGTTACCATCACGGCAACGGCTATGGAGCGATCCAATCCCGGCCTGTTCCGGCGCTACATCCAAGATGCCACCAGCGTTGATGTGGAGCAGGTGTCGCGGTATCTGACGACAATGCAAACTCAGGTGTTGGCCCGTGGTGTGTTTAATCGTCAAGCCTAGTCAAGCCCATATGACTTGCCCAGAGGGGGGATCCCTACCTATGTTGGCCTCGATGAGCAGATTCAGACGGACTGCACCTGCCCAGACGAAGGGCTTTACCCTAGTAGAAGTCTTGGCAGTCATCGTCATCATCGGCATCATGGCTGGGCTGGCGGTTCCTTCTGGGATCAATATCTGGGCGCGGATCCAGCTTGATGATGCGCAAAACAAGGTAGAGCGGGCCTTACGCACTGCTCGCACCAATGCCAGGGCTTCTCTCTTGGGCCGAGCTTGGGTGGTTGGGGTGGACAATTCGGAGCCGAATGTACCGACTCTGGTTATTCAAGATGAGCAGGGCCTTTGCGATGAACCCACCCCCTGTCAGCGGCTACGCCTGAACAATTTTGTAACTGTAGCCAACACCTTCAATGACAGAAGGGCGGTTTTTGAATCCGATGGCCGGGCCCGTCAACTGGGTCGCTTTGTAGTCAGCAGCACCTACTCTCAGGGAGAAAACCGCTGTGTGGTGGTAAGCACCTTAATCGGTACCATTCTCAAGGACAACAACCCTGAGTGTGGCAGCGTGGTAGAGGGAGAATAGTTGGGGTAGGATGGTCGGACTGCCGCCCTCACCCCCGGCCCCTCTCCCAAAGGGAGAGGAGGGTTTGGGGGGCTGGTAATGCTGTAGGTTCCTTCTATGCTCACGGCCTCCCCACCGCTTGTTTTTCCCTGGCAAACTCGTCAGCCTGCTTTGCTGGTGCTGGCGGATGGCACTTCCTTTGCCGGTTGGTCTTTTGGGGCGCCGGGCACGGCGGTGGGCGAGGTGGTGTTTAACACGGGCATGACCGGCTACCAGGAGGTGATCACCGACCCTAGCTACCGGGGGCAGATGGTTACCTTCACCTGTCCGGAGCTGGGAAATACCGGAGTCAATGAGCTGGACGAAGAATCGGCTCGGCCCCAAGTCGCGGGGGTGATTGCCCGCAATGTATCGCGCTTGGCCAGCTCCTGGCGGGCTACATCCACCCTCCCCGAATACCTGCAACGATATGGGATCCCGGCCATTGCCGGGGTGGACACGCGGGCTTTGGCGCGGCGGCTGCGCTCTCAGGGGGTGATGAACGGGGCCCTTTCCACGGAGACTTTGGATCCCCAGGTTTTGTTGGAGCGGGTGCGCCAGGCTCCTTCCATGCAGGGGTTGAGCCTGGTGGCAGAGGTTACCACTCCTCAACCCTACGAGTGGCTGGAACCTACCCCCGCCGACTGGGACTATGGGCGCAGCCAAGGGATCCCGATCCCGGAGCCGCCCCTGCGGGTGGTGGCCCTGGATTTTGGCGTTAAGCGCAACATTCTGCGCCGCCTTACCCGCTATGGCTGTCGGGTGATGGTGTTGCCGGCCAATGCCAGCCCGGAGCAGATTTTGAGTTACAACCCCGATGGGATCTTCCTCTCGAATGGGCCAGGGGATCCGGCGGCAGAGACCACGGCCATCCGCACCACGCAAGCGCTGCTGCAAACCGGGAAGCCCCTATTTGGGATCTGCCTGGGCCATCAGATTCTCAGTTTGGCCCTAGGGGGATCCACCTACAAGCTCAAGTTTGGCCACCGCGGCCTCAACCACCCTTGCGGGTTGGAGAAGCAAGTGGAGATCACCAGCCAGAACCACGGATTTGCGGTGGATGCCGCTTCGATCCCTGCCGATGGGGTGGTAATCACCTACCTCAACTTGAATGACCACACCGTAGCCGGGATCCGCCACCGTCACCTGCCCCTGTTTTCCGTGCAGTATCACCCGGAAGCCAGCCCCGGCCCCCACGACGCCGATCACCTCTTCCGCGAGTTCGTGGAGCTGATGCTGCAGCACCGCTCCCGTTAGCCTCACCCCCGGCTTTTTTCCCTCAGGGCCAGGGCGGCGCGGGCTTCTTCTCGGTCGTCGAAGTGAATCTTCTCGGTGCCCAGGATCTGGTAGTCCTCATGGCCTTTGCCGGCAATGACCACCGTATCCCCTGGCTGGGCTGCGAGGATGGCCAGGCGAATGGCCTGCCGCCGATCCACCTCCACCGCCCTGGGGGATCCAGGGATCCCGGCCAAAATATCCCGTAGGATCTGCTGGGGATCTTCGGTGCGGGGGTTGTCGGAGGTAACGATCACCTGATCGGCCCAGGTGGCGGCAATGCGGCCCATCTGCGGTCGTTTGCCCCGATCCCGATCCCCCCCACAGCCAAAGACACAGATAAGCTGACCTTGCACCTGGGAGCGCAGGGCCTTGAGCAGGTTTTCCAGCCCGTCGGGGGTGTGGGCATAGTCCACAACTACCGCGATATCCTGCCCCGGCAGGGTCACCCGCTCCATCCGCCCCGGTACGCCCGGAAAGTGGGGCAGGGCCGACTGGATGATCTCGACAGGGATCCCCAAGTGCAGGGCTACCCCCACCGCCGCCAGCAGGTTGGCCAGGTTGAAGGATCCCACCAGGGGGGCTGCCACGGCAAAGGCGCCAGAGGGGGTGTGGAGCGTCGCCTGTAAGCCGCTGGGGTGCAATTGAACGTTGCTGGGCCAGAGGCCGGGGATCCCCTGCAGGGGCTGCAGAGAATAGGCCCAGGGATCCAAAGAGGGTTGGATGGCCTGCAAAAGCCGCCGTCCCCCGGCATCGTCGGCGTTGATCACCGCCCGCCCTTGGAGATACTCCTGTCGGAAGAGGGTGGCTTTGGCCTGCCAGTAGTTCTCCATGCTGCCGTGGAAATCCAGGTGATCCTGGGTAAGGTTGGTCCAGACGGCAGCGGCAAAGGAACATCCCCACACCCGATCTTGAGCGAGAGCATGGGAGCTCACCTCCATCACCGCCACCTCCGCCCCGGCTCTCTGGGCTTCCCTGAGGCTGCGCTGCAGTTCAGGCGGAAAAAGGGTGGTGTGGGGAGCAACTTCGCTGTGGCCCGGCCAGCGGTTGTACAGAGTGCCCAGCAAAGCGGTGGAGCGACCGGCAGCCTGCACCAAATGTTCAATGAGATGGGTGGTGGTGGTTTTGCCGTTGGTGCCCGTTACCCCCACCAAGGTCAGTTGGCGGGCGGGAAAACCATAGAAAGCTGCCGCCACCTGGGCCACGGCCTTGGGGAGAGCCTCGCGCGGCATAAGCAGGATAGGCTGCTGCGACAGCAACTCCTGAGAAGACAAGCTCTCCCACGCCTCCTGGGAGATCAGGGCGGCCACCGCCCCTGCCGCCAGGGCTTGGGCCACGAAGCAACCCCCATCCACGCGGGATCCCGGCATCCCCAAGAAGAGATCCCCCGGCTGTACCTGGCGAGAGTCGGCACAGAGGCCCCAGACCTGCACCCCCTCCAGGGATCCCTGGGCCAATCGGGGCTGGATCCCGGCTTGGTGGAGCAATTTGGACAAAGTGATCCCAGCAGTTTCCATCGTTGCCACTCCCCACAGCTTTGCCGGTTAGGGTAGCGGCCAGGGATTGCCGCCGTCAAATTAGGCCAGGGCTTCCTCCAGCTTTTGCTTGGCCCACAGAGAAGCGTAGAGGCCCTTCTCGTCCGCCAGCAATTCGGCATGGGATCCCTTCTGCACGAGGCGGCCCCTGTCCATCACCCAAATCTGATCGGCCTCCACCGCAGCCGTAAGGCGATGGGTGATGAAGATCACCGTTTTCTGGGCCGTGACCCGACGCAGATGGCGAAGAATGGCCTGAGCCGTCTGATTGTCCACGCTGGAGAGAGAGTCATCCAGGATCAAGATGGGAGCATCCACCAGCAAAGCCCGGGCCAAGGCCACCCGCTGTCGCTGGCCACCGGAGAGGGTGATGCCCCGCTCTCCCACCAGAGTGTCGTAGCCGTTGGGGAAGTTGAGGATCTCGGCGTGGATGTGGGCGGCTTTGGCAGCCCATTCCACCTCCCAATCTTCGGCATCTGGCTTGCCGTAGCGAATGTTGTCCCGAACCGTGGCGCTGAACAGGAAGCTCTCCTGGGGCACATAGGCGATGGCCCGGCGCAGGGATCCCAGTTGAATCTGGGTGATATCCTGCCCATCCAAAAACAGTTGCCCCGGCTGGATCTCCAGCAGCCGAGGAAGGGCATTGGCCAGAGTGGACTTGCCCGCCCCAATCGGCCCCACCACCGCCACCATCTGGCCCGGTTCTATGCAAAAGTGCAAATCCTCTAGAGCCGGAGCTGCCGCAGGGCCGGCGAAGGCAAACGCGAGACCTCTGGCCTCGATGCGGCCCTGCACCTTTTCCAGAGACAACGGCAAAGCGCCTGGGGCGTCTCGGATGGTGGGTTCTACCCCCAACAGAGCATCGATCCGCTCCAAGCTGACCTGCCCCCGCTGGTAGGCCGTGATGGTGAAGCCCAGCAGGGCGGTGGGAAATACCAACCGTTCCACGTAGAGGGTGAGGGCCGAAAAATCCCCGATGGTCAGCGTCCCGGCTGCAATTTGCGGCCCCCCCACCGCCAGCAGCAGCAACAAGCTTAGGCTGACCAGCGCCACCAAAGAAGGGAAAAGCAAGTTGCGGGTGAGGGCCAAGCGCAAATTGGCCTGCAGCAGCCGCTGGTTCTGGCGGCGAAACTCCCGCTGCTCGTGCTGTTCCTGGCTGTACACCTTGATCAGGGCAATGCCGTTCAGGTCCTCTTGAATGAGATCGCTCAGATCCGCCAACTCCTGCTGCACCTGGAGCTGCTCCTGCTGCAGGCGGTTGCTGCTCAACTTCACCAGCACCAACATCACCGGAAACACCGACAGCGCCAAGGTGCTCAGACGGGGCTCGATGCCAAACATGGCGGGCAAGGTGGTGGCATAGGCAAAGATCGTGTTGGCCAAATTGAGTAGGGCGAACCCCAACAGGCGGCGGATGTTTTCCACATCGCTGGTGATGCAGGTGAGAATGTCCCCGATGGTCTGCTGGGCAAAGTAGGAAGGCTGCAGGGTGAGCAAATGCTCGAAGATGGCTTGCTTGAGGTGAAACTCCACCTGCCGTCCCACCCCAAACATCCACACCCGCGAGGCAATGCGAATGCCCATCATCAGGCTGGAGACGACCAGCACCGTCAAGGCGTAAAGGGCAATGCGCCGGGCCGACAAAGTGGCCAGGTTCTGGCTGAGGTCATCGATGACCAGCTTGACGTACCAGGGCAGGAACACCCCCAGGCCATTGACCAAGAGCAGGGATCCAATGCCCAACCCCACCTGTCGTCGATAGGGGCGCAGATAATGGGCCAACTGTCGGAGATGGGATCCCGATCCGGTCACTCACTTGCTCCCTGCATCCTCTTCCACTCTAGCGCTCAGCCGGATCCCCCCGGTAGGGATCAGACCAGAACCTGAGCCGGGGCTTGCTGGGCCAGTTGCGCCGTTTCCCGCCGTGCCCAGGCATCTGCCTGCAAAATGTCCTCCAGGCTGGGATCGGCAATGACTTGATGCCGCTCACAAACCCGCTCCAAGAGACGGGGAATATCCAAAAAACGGATGCGCTCCTGCAAGAACAGGGCCACCGCCGCTTCGTTGGCCGCATTCAACACTGCCGGCAGCGTTCCCCCCCTCCGTCCAGCGGCATAGGCCAACTCCATGCAGGGGTACTTGCGGTGATCCGGAGCCTTAAAGGTGAGGGATCCCAGCTTGACCAAATCGAGGGGATCCCAGGGGGTGGCCAGGCGTTCCGGCCAACTGAGGCCGTAGAGGATGGGCAGGTGCATGTCCGGCCAGCCCAACTGGGCCAGAACCGAGGTATCGGCCAGCTCGATCAGGGAGTGGACAATGCTCTGCGGGTGGATGAGGATGTCGATGTGGTCGTAGTCCAGGCCGAAGAGCCAGTGGGCCTCGATCACCTCCAGGCCCTTGTTCATTAGGGTAGCCGAGTCGATGGTGATTTTGCGCCCCATCACCCAATTGGGATGCTTGAGGGCATCGGCCAGGGTGACCTGATCCAATTTTTCGGCAGGCCAATCCCGAAAGGCGCCACCCGAGGCAGTCAACAGGATTCTTCGCAGGGATCCCGCCGGCACCCCCTGTAAACACTGGAAAATGGCCGAATGCTCAGAGTCGACGGGGATCAGGTTCACCCCGTACTCGCGCACCAGGGGCAGCACCACCGGCCCCCCTGCCACCAGGGTTTCTTTGTTGGCCAGGGCAATGTCTTTGCCGGCACGGATGGCCGCCAGGGTTGGCAATAAACCGGCGCAGCCGACGATCCCCGTCACCACCCGCTGGGCCGCCGGGTGAGCCGCCACCTGACACAGCCCCTCCGTTCCGGCCACCAACTCCGGCAGCGGTCGGATCCCGGTCAGCAGCGACCGCAGCTCCGGCAGCAGCTCCTCCCGGCCAATGGCAACCATCTGGGGCCGAAACCGCCGTACCTGCTCGGCCAAGAGGGCGACGTTGCTGTAGCTGGTCAGGCCAACAACCTGAAAACGCTCTGGATACTGGGCCACCAAGTCCAGAGTTTGGGTGCCAATCGAGCCGGTGGAGCCGAGCAAGGTGATGGCTTGCATAAAGGATCCCTTTACCCGTGAAAGAGCGTGACGTCCTCCCAACGCAGACTTCCCCTCGCGCAACTTGCCCAAGGACTCCGTCCCGCTATTGCGAACGGCCCCACCTCGCGTTCGGGGATCCCTGCCTCACGCCCCTTCATCTTATTCTTATCTGGTTCTGATCTGGAATCTGTGTGCTCCCTCCGATCCCCGACAGCGGGATCCTATGCGGCTGTGGGGTCCGCGATGCCCCCCTTCCCCAGATTTTGGTTTCAAACCTTTCCCGACTGAGAACGCAGCCACTGGCTGA
Source organism: Synechococcus sp. R5-12 (assembly GCF_047502655.1). Taxonomy (NCBI): domain Bacteria; kingdom Bacillati; phylum Cyanobacteriota; class Cyanophyceae; order Synechococcales; family Synechococcaceae; genus Synechococcus; species Synechococcus sp. R5-12. The sequence continues at coordinate 37,747 of NZ_JANSIM010000237.1, forward strand.
GCAGCGCCTCGATCAGCTCCGAAAGATCTTGATCCGATTCCAACAGGATGCGCTTCACGGCTCGGTGAGTCTCTTTGGGGATTTGACATACTCCCCTGCCTAAAGACAGGGGATTCTGGTTCCTGGTTCTGCGACAGCGCTTACCGTGTCAGGCTTCCCCTCCACGGCAGCGGCGCTCGTCTCCCCAGGCGTTCCCCCTTGCGGGGCGGTTCCCTTATGCCCTAAGGTACCGTTGTTCCACTCCTCACCCAACAACTCCAGCCCTTTGCGTAGGATGTTGACGGCCGCATTCTCATCCCGGTCAATCACCGTCCCACACCGCGGGCAGCGGTGGGTGCGAGTGGACAGCGTCTTCTTCACCCTGTGACCACACTGAGAGCAGTCCTGACTGGTGTACTGGGGCGGCACTGCCACCACCACCTTGTTGAAGACCTTCCCGTAGTAGTCGAGCCACCCGGTGAATAAACTCCAGCCGGCATCATGAATCGACTTGGCCAGGTGGTGATTCCGCACCAAGTTACGCACCTGCAAGTCCTCGTACGCCACGACGTCGTGAGACGCCACCACGCACCGGGCCAACTTGATGACCCAGTCTCTACGCTGGCGCTGAACCTTCAGGTGTACCTTGCCCAGCCGCTTCCGCTGCTTGTGGTAGTTCTTGGATTGAGGTTTGACTCCTCTCCGAAACTTCCGACTTAGCCTGCGTTGCTCTCGCTTCAACCTCCTTTCGGCACGACGCAAGAATTTTGGGCACTCTACCTTGTGGCCGTGGCTGTCGGTGTAGAAGTACGCCAAGCCCATATCCAGCCCCACCGCCTTGCCGGTGTACTCCGCCTGCTCGCGACGCTCCACGTCCAGGCAGAACTGGGCGTAGTAGCCATCAGCCCTGCGTATGACCCGCACCCGGTTGATTTTCAGGGTGAGGATGTCCCGCCGTGCCTCGCCGTTGCA
>NZ_JANSIM010000030.1:0-28063 GCF_047502655.1 Synechococcus sp. R5-12
CAAAATAATCCGCCGCTTCTCTCGGTTTTACATACCTAGCCATACCAAGCAGCCATACTGAACATACTGTACATTATTTTCAGTATAGTCCAGCGTATCATTGACTAGAGTCATGCTCTTCTACGTCGCGGTTCCCCTGCCCATGGCAACAACCCCGGCGGAGGCGGGACGGAGTAGGATGCTACCTTGGCAAAGATCCTTTGGAGAGCAGGGATGAAGCAGCAGAGGGGAATGGCTCGGCACGAGAGGTGGGCGGTGGGCCTGTTGGCGATCTGGGTTTGGCTGAGCTGGGGGATGGGGGCCTGGTCTGCTCCCCTTTGTCGGGATCCCCTCTTGCTGCGGCAGATCTTGGCAGCTCTGGGCCGCCCGGAGGTGAAGGTAGAGGAGGTGGCCCTTTTTGATTCGGATCAGTGCCTTGTCCAACTGGTGCTGGATCGTCAGGGGTTGAGCGGATCCCTGCCGCCCGAAATAGGCCAATTTCGCCGGTTGCGAGCCTTGTCCCTCAGCCACAACCAACTTTCCGGCCCCCTGCCGCCCGAGCTGGGGCAACTCAGCCAGTTGGAAAACCTGTTTCTCGACTACAACGAATTCTCCGGCTCCATTCCAGCCGAGCTGGGGCAGCTGCGCAACCTGCGCGGCCTGTTTTTGGATCACAACCAGCTCTCTGGGCCTATTCCCCCCCAACTGGGGCAACTGCACCATCTGGAAAACCTCATCCTGCAAAACAACCGCCTCAGCGGCACCCTTCCCGGCCAACTGGGCCAGATGAGCTCCCTCAAGGGCCTGTTTTTGGATCGCAATCAGCTCTCTGGGCCTATTCCCCCCCAACTGGGGCAACTGCGCCACCTGGAAAACCTCTACCTGTCGGACAATCGCCTCAGCGGATCCCTGCCCCCCGAGCTGGCTCAGCTGAATCAGTTGCGGGATCTGCGCCTGGCACGTAACCAATTCACGGGAGAACTGCCGACCTTTTTGGCAGAACTGCCCCGACTGGAGCGGCTGCACATCGAGGGAAACCCCGGCCTCTGCTTGCCGGCCGCCCTGTCGGAGTGGTTTGCCGGCCTAAACCCAGCGGATCCCCTGCCGGCTCCCCTCTGCTCATGGACTCCGTCCCGCTAACGCGACCGGTAGCCTACTGGGACTCCGTCCCGCTATCGCGAAAGGACTCTGTCCCACTATTGTGCTCTGCACCGCTGTCACGAACGCAACAGCGTCGCGTAGCAATAACGGCGCAAGTGTGGGATCCCAGCTTTTCCGGGGGGGAGGGGGAGAGCCGTAGCGACGACCAGGCCACTCCTGCTCGGTGGGCCACCACCACTCCAATCGCCTCTAGATAGGAGGTTACCGATACATGAGGGATCCCCAACTGGCGGGGATGCACCTGCATCACGGTGGTGTTTTCCTCGACGGCAATGAAAAGCGGAGGACGGGCAAGGACTCCGTCCGTTCGCGTCAGCGGCGGAGCATTGTGGTGGGGTCGCGACAGCGTTGCGCCGCAATAACGGCTGGCCAGGTGCAGCAAGCCAGGCCCCCCAAAGGCAGTGGCCGGGGCAATGACGCTGTCCACCTGCTCTGCTGTCAGGTCGCCCGGTTGGGCGGGATCCCCGCTCTTGACGAACTGGGGAGCGTAGCTGAGGCCCACCAAAACCGAAGGCAAGAAGGTAAACCCCACCTCTTCAGCAGCAGCGCGGGGGTGAACCGGCTTGGGGAAAGTCTCAGGGTAGAAAGCGGGGGCATGGGCACAAGGGATCCGCAACTCCCGCACCACCAGGTGGCTGATCAGGGCTTCGACGCCGGCCAGGGGATCCACCCCCCTTCCCTGCTCGTACTGGCTGAAGTCCAAGTCATCCGGAAAGCGGGCCACCACGGCAATGGCCTCTGCCCCCAGGCGAACCAGCTCCTGGGCAGTCTCCAAGAGAGCATCGGGCCGGGCTAGGGATCCCTGGCTGGCTCCTGAGGGGGAGAAGCCGACGGAAACGCCCAAGGGTTGGCGGGTCAAGCGCCAGGGGCCAATGTTGAGCCCCAAGGTGGCCTGAGCAGCCTGCATCACCTGCAGGTGGCGTTGTTGCAGATCGGGGGGGATCCCGGCATCCAGCACCACCCCAACACAGTTTTGGCGCACTGGCCGCAAATTCCACACTCCCGCACAGAACTGATCCAGGCCGTACCCTTCCACATACAACACATTCCCCATCGGCCAAAACAAACTGGCTCCGTTTAACACGTTGGGATGGGTGATGACCCGCTCTGCGGCTGCTGCCAGAGTGCGGGCAACAGGCAGGGCATCCCCGGCAAAACCACCGATGCGGGCACCAATGCCGGTGGGGATGAGCAGGAGGCTGGTGTAGGGGTGGCTCATAGTGCTCCGCACCACTGTCGTGAAAGTGCTCCGCACCACCATCGTGTTCGCGAAAGCGTCGCGTAGCGATAAAGTGCCCTGCACCGCTAACGCCGGACAGACAGGATCTGCTGGGCTAGGGCCTCGGCCCGCCGCACACAATCTCCCAAGGCCACGCCATCCAGGTAGTTGGCACACACCCACACCCCTGGGGTTTGGTCGGCCAGGCTGGCCTGCAATTGGGCAATCCGCTGCCGGTGGCCAAGCGTATATTGCGGGATAGCCTGGGGCCACAGGCGCTCTCCCAGGCGGATGGGTTCGACAGGGCGGGTGAGCAGGATCTGGCTGAGTTCTGCATGCACAATTTGGGCCCGCTCGTCAGGGGAGAGCGCCGTAATGGGCGGGATCCCTTTCTGGCGGGCAAAAGCCGCATCGGTAGCTCCCCCGATGAAGCTGATCAGGCAGTGATAGCCCTGAGGAGCCCGCTCTGGGAAGAGGGAGGAGGCCCAGATGGTGCCCAGGGTGCGCAGGCCCTGAGAGCGAGGGATCAGATGGCCAAACCCTCGCAGCGGTTGGGGGAGGGCTTCTTCTGGATAGGCCAAAGCCACCACCGCCACAGGCGGGTAGGGGATTTCCCTCAGCAGCCGGCTGGCCTGGGGGTTGAGATCCTGCAGGAGGGTGGCAGCAGCGTAGGCAGGGAGGGTGAGCACCACCTGTTGAGCCGCCACCCAGTGGATTTCTTCTGGGGCCGTGTGCTCTGCACCGCTGTCGTGTATGACGAAGCCCACCCGGTAGCCCGTCTCATCCCGCTTGAGATGCACAGCCCGCCAGCCCAGCCGCAGCGCACTGCCCAGTTTCTGGGCAATCGCCTCAGGTAGCTGCTGCAACCCCTGCCGCAGGTTACCCAGTTGGCCCCGCTTGGGAGGAGGTTGGATAGGGGAGTTGCCGCTGTCCTGGTGACGGGTTCGCGGGAGCGTCGCGTAGCGATAACGGCTGCGCAAAGCCTGCACAGCACCGGCAAAGAGGCTGCCGTAGCGTTCTTCCAAGCCGGCAATGCGGGGGAAGGCTGCCAAGGCGCTGAGCTGATCCGGATCCCCGGCATACACCCCTGAGGTGAAAGGTTCGACCAGCCGCTCTACCACCTCGGATCCCAGTTGCCGCCGGAAGAATTGCCGCACCGTTTCCTCTTTGCCCGGCGGTGGCGCGACAAACCCCAACAACCCACGTAAGGCCCGCAACTTGCCGCCCACGCTCAACAGCCGCGAGCCAATTGCCGCAGAAGGGCTCAGGGGCACCGGCAGCAGCTCTTTTTCCCAGTAGATGTAGCGGGGCAACTGGGCATCGGCCAGCACCAGTTGAGAGGACTCCGTCCCGCTGTCTCGACCGGCCAAGCCCACCTCGGCGATCAGGTTGAGCAAAGGGAGGGTGGGAGTGAAGCTGTTGGGGCCCTCTTCCCAGCGATAGCCGCCTCCGGATTGGGTGGAGATACAGCCCCCCACGCGGGAGCTGGCCTCGGCCAGGAGCACCGGCTGGGTGGAGTCATCCCTGGAGGATAGGCCCTGTTGCAGTCGCAAGGCTAACGTTAGGCCGCTGATGCCCGCCCCGACCACCACCACCTCGGCCTGCGAGGGCTGCGTCCCGCTAAAGTGCTCAACAGAAGAGTTCATCTTTTGGGTTCCAACGGGGTTTTCAATCCTCAAGAGTCAAACAATTATGCTCTGAGCCGCTCCCCGTCCCACCAGCGCGTTCGCGTCAGCGGTGCGGAGCATTTTGGATCTATAGCAGCTAGCGCAGCACCCGAAATAGGCTGGGGATCCCGGCCACCTGGGGCAGTTGTTGGATCTCGGCCAGCGCCTGTCGGCAATCGGCCTCGCGGACGGTGTGGGTGAGGATGACGATCTCCGCCTGCTCTTGGTGACATTCCTTTTGGGTAATGCTCTCCAGGCTAACCCGGTGGCGGCCAAAGCAGGTGCCAATCGCCCCCATCACCCCCGGCTGATCCTGGGCCAATACCCGCACGTAAAACTCCGACTCCAATTCCGAGAGAGGGATCAAAGAGGCGGCAGCAGGAAAGCAGGGGAATCCCCACAGCGGATTGGGGGTATGAGCCCCCGTTTGCCGGTGGGCAATCAGGGTCAGCAGATCGCCGACAACGGCGCTGGCAGTCGGCCCCCGCCCCGCCCCCGGCCCCGACAGCACCACCTGACCCAAGGGATCCCCCTGCACCAAAACGGCATTGTCCACGCCGTTGATGTTGGCCAAGGGGTGGGTAGAGGGCAGAAGGGTGGGGTGAACTCGGATGTCCAAGGCCATCGTGTTGCTCCGCAACGCTGTCGCGACCGCCCCTTCCCCGTCATCCAAGGGCTCCGCCCCGCTAGCGCGAACAGGATGGGCCCTTGCTGCTCCGCAATGCTGACGCAACTGGGCGATGGCCAAGAGCTTGAAGGTGTAGCCCCACTCGCGGGCATAGCGAATGTCGGTGGGGCTGATGCCGCGGATCCCTTCGCAGGGGATGGCTTCCCGCTTCACAGACACCCCGAAAGCAAGGCTGGCCAAAATGGCGATCTTGTCGGCGGCATCCCAACCTTCCACATCGGCGCTGGGATCCGCTTCGGCGTAGCCGTGGGCCTGGGCCAGGGCCAGGGCTTCCTCAAATGAGCTGGCCGCCTGGGTCATCTGGCTGAGGATGAAGTTGGTGGTGCCGTTCACAATGCCCCAGACCGCCTGGATGTGGCTGGCCTGCAGGGACTGTTGCAAGGGCTGCAGAATGGGGATCCCGCCCCCAACTGCCGCTTCCAAGAGCACCGAGACTTTGGCTTGGGCTGCCGCCTGAAAGATCTCCTCCCCGTGGCGGGCGATCACCGCTTTGTTGGCTGTGATCACCGGTTTGCCGTGGTCAAGGGCTTTTAAGATCAAGGTGCGGGCCGGCTCCAAGCCCCCCATCAGCTCGATGACCACGTCGATTTCCGGATCCGACACGATTTGCTCCAGATTGGTGGTCAGGCGCTCAGGCGGGATCCGCACTTGCCGTGGCTTGTCCAAAGAGCGCACCCCCACCGCCGCAATCTCAACCGACTGCAAGAGAGGATGCCGGGGTTGCTGCAGAATTTGCACAACACCCGTGCCAACCGTGCCCAGCCCCAATAGCCCAACTCGATAGACCACAACTGTTCCTCTTGCCTGCTCATGCCCTGTGAGGGCTCTGCCCCGCTGACGGGAAGGGGAAGCGGACGGACTCCCCTCACCATTATCAAGCTTAGATCTACGCTCTGCTAACGCGACCGCGATCCTCGTGCGGAGCACTTTGAACGGTGTCGGCCACTCCAAAGTTGGGATCTATCACCTGTCGGCCAGGGGATCCCGCAGGGCACGGACAAAGTGATAAGGGGGCAAAGGGGCGCTCCAATCCAGTTGCCAATGGGGGTGCTGATCCAGCCAGGTTTGGGTGAGCTGAGCGGCGGCTTCCCACTCGGCAGGGGTGAGCAAAAAGTAAAGCCGCAAGGCTTCTCCTGGCTGGGGATCCCCCCTTTGCACAGGCCAGGTGGAAGGCCAAAGCTGCTGTAGGGCTTGCTGCTCCTGCTCTTGCTGCTCTTGGGCTTGTCGTTGCTGGAGATAAGCTTGCTTGCGGGCCAACAGATAGGCTGTTCCGCTCAGGGAGGACTGTGGCTCCGGTTGGGGCTGAGGTCGAACCCTTCCTTTGAGACAATACTCGGCCCGCCCCCCAATGGCTGCCAGGGCTTGTTCGTATTCCGCTTGCCGGGACAGCAGGTGGGATCCCAGCCTTTCTGCTGAGAGAAAGCAGGTGCCAAAGCGCAGGGGCAGCACCGGCATCTGGGCGAACAGCCGGCAGATCACCTGGTCGTGGCGCAGGGCAGAACGCACCAACACCTCATCCGAGACTTGCAGCGACTCCGGATCCGGCATCGGCTCCACAGCAGCGGCAATTCGGCTGCCTGCCGGGGAGAACACCTGCACCGACCGATGGATCCCCTCGGTTTGCCGGATGAAGGGCAAAAGTTCTGGAGCTGGCTGCGGGAAGAAGGCGTAGGTGTAAAGGGGGCTGTTGATACTCTGCTCATTCCCGTCAGCAGTACGGAGCACTTGGGGTTCTGGCTGAGCTGGGAAGGTCATGGTCTCGGATTTAAGACGAGTAGGTAAGACGGGTAGGCTCGCCTTCCCAGTCTACGCAACCTAGGATTGGGATCTTTGAAACCTACAGGGTTCCACCTATAGAGTTCCACGGCCAGAGTTCCACGGCCAGCCTGGAGATGCGATAGACTAACCTCGCATTGGTTCTACACAGGGCTGTGGTGTCGGGGGCCGGAACAGCGCCCGTGTTCAGGCGGGCTCCCCGCCTCAATGCCCCTAACAGGTGAGGCCATGAACAGCCGCCCAGATTTCAAATCCTTTGAAAAAGAAGAAACCGAACGGTTGCGGGATCTGCTCCCCGCTTCCTTCCGACCCTTGATCAGCGTCGTTCCCCACTTCGGGGGTGAAGCCCTGCTCATCTCCCGCCGCAAAGCCCCTTGGCAGCCCCAGGGCACCATCGCCATCGATTTTCGCCGTTGGCAAGGGATCCCTCAGCCACAGCGGGATCTGTTGTTTCTGCGGGAGGTGGGCTGGCTGGGCAATCGCAACTGGCTGCAGCCGGGGTTTTACCAGTCGCTGGCCTTGTTCGGGGGCATCACCACCGTGGCGGAGCTCTCTTTGCAGCACCCTTTTTCCGCTCTGTTGGCAGGTGGCATTACGGCTCTCTCCGTCCGGCAGATCTGGCAAAACCTGAACCGGGAGAGCGCCCATTTCGACGCCGATGAATTTGCCCTGCGCCGTGCTCAGTTTCGCGGCTACACCCGACAGGAGGCCGCTCAACACCTGGCAGATGCCATAGAACAGGTTCTGAAGCTGGATCCCACCGATATCCTGACGGCGCTACGGCTGCAACGGCTGAGAACCATTGCCCGCAACCTGGCTTCTACCCCCCCCAGCGGAAACGCCTGGTCGCGTTAGCGGGACGGAGTCCTTGGCCAGTTGCACTTGGGTGATGGCCACCCGACCGGAGAAGCAGATGTCGGTATCGGTTTGGGGATCCCGAGCGCGCTCCGCATAGCGGCCCCGATAGCGAAACCACAGCGACTCTGCCCCATTTCCCTCGGCTTCCACTGCATAATCGAGCGGCAGGGGTTGGGTGCAGAGGGGACAATAAACCCGCTCCGGCAGAGGGGATCCGGCGGGCAAGTGAGGCAGGTTCACATTCCAAAACGCCCCCCTGGGCAGGGGTTGTTCCATCAGCTCCGCCAAGATTTCCCGCGTCCACCGCTGGGCTTGCTCCCAGTCGATGGGTTGGCCCCCTGCTCGGTATTGGGAAATGGCAATTCCCGGGATCCCGCGCATCGCTGCTTCCCGTACCGCCGCCACCGTTCCCGACAGGTACACATCCGATCCAAGATTTCCCCCCTCGTTGATACCGGAAAGCACCCAATCCACCGCTGGGGCCAGCTTGAATAGGGCCACCCGCACACAGTCGGCAGGGGATCCCTCGACGGCAAAGGTGCGCTCGCCGCGGGCCAAGGCCCGAAAAGGTCGCCCCGTCGTCACCTGGTGGCTGCAGCCGGAAATCGGTTGGTGGGGGGCCACAATCCAACAGTGTTCTTCCGGGATGAGAGAGTTGAGGGCCAACTTGAGGTTGGCCAGCCCGGCAGCCTCGATGCCGTCATCGTTGGTCAGCAATACCTTCATTCCTACTTTTCCCTTCTGCCGGCAACTTCTTGGGTGAGTCCCAGTGGCAAATCTGGAGATCTTGGGTGCAAAAGCGATGGGGATCCCGTTCTTCTTTTACCCTATCCCTAGGGGGGCAGCGTCTCCCATGCCGCGTCCCCTGATCCATCGTATAAACTGATACCGGAGGATTGCGATGACCACACGGGTAGCCATTAACGGATTTGGTCGCATTGGGCGGGCCTTCCTGCGGGTGCTGCTGTCTCAGCCAGCTCGGGAGCTGGAGGTGGTGGCAGTCAATGACCTGACCGAACCCGACAACTTGGCCTACCTGCTCCAGTTCGACTCGGCCTATGGGCGCCTGCCCCAAACCGTGAGCGCGGTGAACGGACATCTGCAAATCGGCAGCCACCTTAAAGTCCGGGTTTTGGCAGAGCGGGATCCGGCACAACTGCCCTGGAAAGATCTGGGGGTTGACCTGGTGGTGGAATCGACCGGCTTGTTCACCAAACGAGACGGGGCCGCCAAACACCTGGAGGCCGGGGCCAAAAAGGTGATCATCTCTGCTCCTGCCAAAGGCCCCGACTTGACGGTGGTGATGGGGGTCAACGATGACCAATACGACCCAGAGCGGCATCACATCATCTCCAATGCTTCCTGCACCACCAACTGCTTGGCGCCGCTGGCCAAGGTTTTGTTGGATCGCTTCGGCATCGAGACCGGCTTTCTCACCACTTGCCATGCCTATACCGCCACTCAGGCAATTGTGGATCGCCCGGATCCCAAAGATTATCGGCGGGGCCGCTCAGCAGCAGTGTCGATCGTGCCTTCCACCACCGGGGCCGCCACGGCAGTGGCCGAGGTTTTGCCCGCCCTGAGAGGGAAGATGGATGGCCTGGCGCTGCGGGTGCCCACCTTGACCGGCTCGATTGTGGACTTTGTGGTGCGTACCGAGCAGCCCATCACCAAAGAAGCCGTCAACCAAGCCTTTGTCGAGGCTGCAGAAGGCCCGCTGCGCGGCATCCTGGCCATTGCTCCACCGGAGATCGTCTCGGCGGATATCGTCGGGGATCCCCACTCTTCCATTGTGGATTTGGGATCCACCCTGACCTTAGGGGATCGCACAGTGAAGGTGCTCTCCTGGTACGACAACGAGTACGGCTATGCCGCGCGGCTGGTGGATCTGGCGGCCAAAATCGGGGCTGCGCTGTAGGCAACCATCCCCGTTGCGTTCAAGGCAAGGCTACCGTCAGCAGCGAAGAAAGCAGGGCAGAGATAACGGGCTGCTCATTCGCCACCATGGGGTGGAAAGGCCAACGGTAGACACAGACGGCTGGAGGGGCAGCTACGGTTCAGAGGCTTCCCCTTTTGCAGCCGTGGCCAGGGCTGCAGTCGATGAAGGGGGGCCAAGCCACAGTAGGATCACCATCGCCGGAGCAGCTGTCATCGCTGTAATCAAATAAAACAAAGGCCAATTGACTGCAGCCGCCAAATAGCCCGACACGGCCCCGGCCAAGGTTCCCCCCACGGCAAATACACTGGTGAGCAAAGCATACTGGGTGGCACTAAATTGCCGATCGCAAAGGCTCATCAAAAAAGCCAGAAAAGCAGCCGTGCCCATGCCCCCAGCCATGTTGTCGAAAACGGTTGCCCCCAGCAGCAGCGGATAGTTTTGCCCCACCAACCCAATCGCTCCCAGGCCCAAATTGCCGATCCCTTGCAAGGCTGCGAAAATGAACAGGCAGCGGTAGGTGCCGATGCGGCTGACCCACTCCCCCCCCACAAAAGCCCCAGCCAAGGTGGCCAACAAGCCTATCCAACTGCGGATAATGCCCAGATCGCTGGTGCTAAACCCCGTCTGCAACAAAAATGTGGGGGTCATTTGCCCTGCCAAGCTGTCCGGCAACTTGAAGCAGACCACAAACAGCAGGATTGCCCAGGCCAGGCGATGCCGCCAGAAAGATTGAAATGGCTCGAGGATAGCCGCCCGCAAAGAGGTAGGCTTGAGGGCGCTGTTTTCCGGCTCAGGGGCCAAAAACGAGGTAATCAACCCGATCAACATCAGCAGCGCCATGATCCCGTACACCTGCCACCAGGGCAAATAGTCCGCCAAGATCAAGCTCACGCCACTGCTGACCAACAGCGCGATGCGGTAGCCGAATACAAAAATCGCTACCCCTGCCCCCATCTCCCGCTCCGCCAAGATATCGGTACGGTAGGCATCCACCGCGATGTCCTGAGAGGCGCTCAAAAAAGCCACCAGCAACCCCACCAGAAAGATCGGGCGGGTGAAAACCGTGATTCCCGGCCAAGTCTGGGCCAGCTCTTCCCATCCCAGAGCTTCCAGCCAGGTTTGGGTCGGATCCTGAAAACCCAGTAGCCCTATGCTGAGCAGCAACAGCACTTGGGTCAGGGCCATCCACCCCCGCCGCCGACTGCCCCGCAGGGATCCCGGTGCCGGCAACAGAAATCGATCCAGAACAGGCGACCACAAGAACTTAAAGGAGTAGGGCAAATTGAGCAGGTTAAACAAGCCGATGGCAATGGTGGTCAAGCCCGCTTGGGTCAGCCAAGCATTCAAGGTGGTGTTGATCAGCAGCAGCGGCAAACCCGAAGAAAACCCCAACAGCAGCAGAACGCCCATCTTAGAGCTGCCGTAGACGCCCAACATCCGCCTCAAGACGCTTGCCCCCGCCTCAATCATGACTAGCCCTCCCCGCCATCCTGTCTATTTTCAGGGATCCCTGTATTGCCAGTATGGTCATTTCAATTAAACTAGGGCACTGCACCCACACCTAAAACTCTGAGTGCAGCAGGCTATAGGGCTTTATCAAGGACTCCGTCCCGCTGGCGCGATCAGCAGCCCAGGCGTCTCACCTTAACCTGAAATGACCATAACATCCCAGTGAAACTCCCCATTGCGTAGCTCCCCTCTCTCAAGGGGAGAGGGACTTCCCTTAGGGCCAATCCTGAACGCAAACCACCTGCTGGGTTTGGGCAGATCGCTCGGCTGCCTCGGCCACCGCCAGGGCGTGGAGCATGTTTTCAGTATGGATATAGAGGGGTCTGCCGTGGCGCAGGTGATCCAGCACCATGCGGGTGTCTTGCTCGAACAGGCTGTGGCGGGATCCCGTCTCTAGAGGGTGGGCGCTGCCGGGCCGCAGCAACGTTGCCTCTTCGCCGTTGATCAATAGGCCCCCCCGTTGACCGTGGAACTCCAGTAGCCGCTGCGAGCACCACAGGGAATCCCCCTTGCCATAGGTCAACACCGCCAGCAACCCACTGGCAAAACTCAGCTGGGCTGTGCAGTAGCAACTGCTGTAGCGGTGGGGCAGATCCGGCCCGTCGTAGCGCAGTTGGCAGCTCACCCGTTCTACCCTGCCCAACAAGTCCACCAAGCGGTGGATGCGAGAAACGGCCCCCATGAGGGGGAAGCCAAACAACTCAGGCCGATAGGTCCAGCGATCGGGGGCGGGGTGGGTGGCGGTGAGAGTGATGTAGCGAACGGCAAACAGCTTGCCCAGCCCTTCCAGCTCTCGTTTCAGCAACCGGTGAACGCCGCTAATTAGCTCGATGTGTTCGACGTGCAGCAGCACTTGCCGCTCGGCTGCCAATTGCACCAAGGAACGCGCTTCGGCAGCGCTGAGGGCGAGGGGATATTCCACGACGGTGTGGATCCCTGCCTCCAGAGCAGCACGGGCAATGGCGGCATGATCCCGATTGATGGTACTGACAAAAACCAGATCCAGCCGCTGCTCGCCCAACAGAGAAGACCAGTCCGAATAGGCGACGGCCCCCAACTCGGCGGCAAAAGCATCGCTCCGGTCGGGAGCTCGACCGGCAACAGCGACAATCTGCACTTGCCCATCTTTGCGCAAGGCCTCGGCCCGTGAGCGAGCTGCGTAGCCGGTGCCGATGATCCCCACCCGCAAGGTTTGTTCCCTCCCCTAGCCTGCCTCTGTCTGTAGCATCACACAGGAGGGATCCTTTGTACCACCCGGCAATCCGGATCTCGCTCCGCCTAGGTTTGCCGGAAAACTCCTGCTGCACCCTTTGATTTTGTGCCTACCTCACAGAGCTGTTCGCCGGTGGGGATCCCATGGGCGTTAGGAAGAAGCTGCTGCTTCAACCTCTTGGGGTTGCGGCGAGGAAAGCGGAAAATGCCGCTCCAACAGATCCGGGATCCCTTGGGGGGAAACGCCGCTATAACGGGCTTTGTCGGGCATAAACACCACATGGGGGCCCCGTTTGCAATCTTTCATGCAGCCCACCCCCTGCACGCAAATCGAACCAGAGTAGGCGGCCAAGTGGGCGTTCAGGGCTTGCATCACCGCTCCGGCCCCACGCCGATAACAGTCGGATTTCTGGCAGACCAGCACCTTACCTTTGATGTCTGTACCTTTGATATCTCCTTTGATATCTGTGATGTTTGGAGCAACCGGTTCGGAAGCTGCCTCAGCCCCAGAAGCCGAAGACAAACCCCCCGCCCTCTCTCCGAGGGGAACCACCCGGTAAAGCACCCACTTCTCTCGCCCTTTGTGCGGATCCACCTCTCGCTCCCCACAGATCTGCACGGTGTCTCCAGGTTTGAGGGTGCGGTAGAGGGCAGAACGCAGGGGCTTGGGGATCTTGCCGGAAAAAACGTCCGCTCCGGCTTGCCAACGCAGGTACTTGAGCTTGCCGTCTTTATCGGGAAGAAATCCCAAAAACTGGCCCTCCGACTCAAACGGGATCCCTTGCTTAGGAAACTTGCTCATCTTGACCCCCAGCCTCCGTGTTGAGCTGCCAACAAGCCTCTAGGCCATCCAATAGCTCCTGTCGTCGCGCTGTGTGCTGACGGATCACGCTGCGCACCTGTAGAACAGCCAACGGAGTACTCGCCTCCACCCGCAGACGGCCATCTCCCGTACAAACTGCCGGGATCCCCAATTCCACTAACCGCCGACCGATGCGCCAGCGCTCGCCCAGAGGAATGTTCAAGAGATAGCCGCGCTCAGAGTCCAGAAAGACGGGGTTCATGGCCGGGATCAGCACCTCAGAGTAAAGAATAGTGAAGAGATGAAACAAATTCTCAATAGCCTTTCAAAAAAAAGCCAGAGGCCGGAAGCTAGGCAGGCTCAAGCCCACCTGTGGACCTTCTGGCTAGGCTCTGCCGTTCATCAAGCCGAACACCAGGCTGTCGTTGGCCAGGAAGTGATGGAGATGGAAAGCGCGATCCTCTGTTTTCAACAGGATTTGCTCGTAGAGGTAGCGAGTGGCCCGATCCCCAAGGCTCTCCGCCTGGGCTGCCTGTCGCCGCAGCAGATCGATGATGGCCTGCTCTGCCGCCAGGTCGTTCATTAACATTTGCCGCGCCCCAAAAGCTCCATCCGGCTCAGGGGTAAAACAGCAGAGCTGGGCCAAGCCGCTGAAGGTGGCTACCGGCACACCTCCCAGACCTTCCAGGCGCTCTCCCAAGTCGTGGACATGCTCCCTCACCTGCTCGTAATGATCTTTGAAAAGCTGGTGCAGCGGATAAAACTCGGTGCCCTCCACCACGAAGTGATGCTTTTGGTACTGCAAATACAGCCCCTGGAAGCTGGCCAGCAGGGCGTTCATCCCCTCGCAAACCGGCTGGGTTATCTCAGTGCCAAGCAAGACAGGATTGTCGCGCACGCTGTTGAAAGACTGGCGCAGGGTTGAAGTTTCGGACATAAAACTCTCCAGCACAAGTTAAAAGGAGCTGTGAATCCTGGAGCGCCCGCCATAGCGGGCCTGGGATCCCTGGGTATTTGCCTCCGAGTCTAGCATAGTGCAGAAAATGGCTCTTGTGAATAACTCTCAATAAACCCGTTGTTGCGGATCCCTTTGGAGTGGGATCAGGGCGCAGACAGATTGGCTCTTGGCTAGGTCAGTCTCCGGTATCGGAAGAAACTTGGCAGTAGGATCCGCCCTGAACTACCTTTGTGGGGCTATCGGCCTTAGGGGAAGAAGCAAGAAGCATGTCTCAGAAAAGCCCATCCTTCTTAGAGAAACTGACTGACCTAACCCGCCAAATTGTTGACCGTGCCCGAGGCATCCCAGAAGCTTCTGAATCTCTCGAGAAGCCAGAAGCCTTTAAGTCTTTCTGGAATTCGGTGTCTCAGATACTACAGAAGGACCTCCTAGAGGCGCAGACAGAGTTGGGCCACTGCAACATCCTGGTCATTGGCAAAAGCGGGGTGGGCAAGAGCACCTTGGTCAATGCAGTGTTTAGAGATGAGCTGGCCCGTACCGGTGTTGGCAGCCCCGTCACCCGCCACATTCGTCAGTATTCCAAGCCAGGTTGCCCAATCACCATCTACGATACACCTGGCATGGAACTAGACGGTGAACAGAATCAGCAAGTTCGCCTGGAGGTTTCCCAGCTTATCGAGGAGCTGCGCTTTAAGGATCCTGAACATCACATCCATGTTGTTTGGTACTGCCTCCACCACGAACTGAAGCGGTTGGAGGAAGTTGAACGCAAATGGCTAAAGGAGTTGGAACTCAAAGACGTTCCCGTCATCTTGGTCTTAACCCAATGCTTGGAATATCCCAATCCTGAAGAGAGCGAGTTTTTCCGGTATTTGCAGCATCAAAATTTGCCTGTCCGCTACATTGTTCCCGTTTTGGCCCGCAACAAGGCGATTAACCGGCAAATTACCATTCCTGCCCACGGGCTGGAGCACCTAATTGGCTGCACGCTAGAGCTTTTGCCGGAAGTGGCTCGCCTTGCTTTTATCCGCCAGCAATTGCTGCGGGTGGATCTCAAAGCCGAGGCTGCCTTTAAGTACGTATCAGGCTATGTGGCCAGTGCAGCGTTTATCGGGGCAGTGCCCCTTCCCTTTGCAGATGCCCCTCTGTTGGTTACAGCCCAAGCAGGCATGATTGCCAATATCAGCTTTATTTTTGGCTTCGAGGCTTCCCCTTCTTTTTACTACTCTTTGATAGCCGCTTTGGCAGGCACTACAATTACAACAGCAATCGGGCGAACGATTGTGTCCAACTTGCTGAAGATGATTCCCGGCCCGGGGATTGTAGGCAGCGCTATCCAATCCACTACGGCAGCCACCCTCACTCTCTCTCTGGGCCTGGCCTATATCGAGCTGATGAAGGCCATCGCCCGCGCCAAAATCCAAGGGATCCAGCTATCTCCAGAAGAGATGAAAGATATCTTTATACGCGAGTACCAAAGTTATGTTGCCTCGGGATCCAAAACTCTGAAAGATGACTTTTCATCCTAGCTTTTGCGTAGGTACTGAATCTAGGGCAGGGGAAGGTCGTGGGGTCTCAAACCCAAAGGTTCCATCGACCAGGTAGAGGGGGCGGCCTTTCACTTCTTCAAAAACGCGGCCTAAATACTCGCCAATCACGCCCAAGCTGATCAGCTGGATCCCGCCCAAAAACAAGATCATCACCGCTAAAGAGGCATAGCCAGGTACATCGGAGCCAAAGAGCAAGGTGCGGATGATGAGAAAAAGGCCATACAAAAAGGCTGGAACCGAGATCGCCAACCCTATGTAGCTCCACACCCGCAACGGCCAAGAGCTAAAAGAGGTGATGCCTTCTATGGCTAGGTTCCACAGCCGCCAGTAGTTCCACTGGGTTTTGCCGCGAAAGCGGGGGGCGCGATCGTAAAAAATGGCCGTTTGCCGGTAGCCCACCCAGGCAAAGATCCCTTTCATAAAGCGGGTGCGCTCTCGCAGCTGTTTAACTGCCTCCACCACCTGCCGATCCAGCAGTCGAAAATCCCCCGTATTGCGCGGGATCCGCACCTGGCTGAGTTGATCAATCAACCAATAGAAGCCGTTGGCTGTAAAGCGTTTTAGCCAGCTCTCCCCGCGGCGGCTGCGGCGCACCGCATAAACCACCTGATAGCCCTGCCGCCACTGCTGCAGCATCTCCGGGATCAGCTCCGGCGGATCTTGCAAGTCGGCATCGATGGGAACAACAGCTCGACCAGAGGCGTGATCGAGGCCGGCAGTAAGGGCGATCTCCTTGCCATAGCAACGGGAAAGGTTCACCACTTTGATACGGGGATCCCGACGATGGAAGGCAATGAGCTTTTCCAGCGTGTTGTCTTGGCTGCCATCGTTGACGCAGATAATCTCGTAGGGGATCCCCAGCGGCTCCAAGGTAAGTT
This sequence comes from Synechococcus sp. R5-12, assembly GCF_047502655.1. Taxonomy (NCBI): domain Bacteria; kingdom Bacillati; phylum Cyanobacteriota; class Cyanophyceae; order Synechococcales; family Synechococcaceae; genus Synechococcus; species Synechococcus sp. R5-12. Next base: position 16,197 of record NZ_JANSIM010000030.1, read on the forward strand.
GCAGGCGTTCGAACAGGTATTCCAGGTTGTCCGCCTCATTTTTGCAGGGGACAACAACCGATAATTCAACCAACTCAACCGGGGGCTCAGACAACATCGAGAGGTGTCAGAAAACAATGAGGATCCCGTAGTTGGCCATCATTTTGCCATCAGGGGGTGGCCGACATCTCCGCCACAATCGAGCGCAGCTCGTCTTCCGAGATGCGGTAGACCTCGTTGCAGAATTGGCAAACCGCTTCTGCCCCCTTGTCGGTGTGGATCATATCGAGCAACTCGTCCCGCCCCAGCATGCGCAGAGCCCCCTTCACCCGGTCGGAATTGCACTTGCAGTAGAAGCGGATGGTGCGCATTTCCGGCGCAATTTTCAGATCCAAGTCGCCCAGGCAGATTTGCAACAGCTCCCGCAAGCCGCCGCCACCAGCCAACATCGGGCTAAATTCTTCCACTTTGGCCAAACGGGCTTCCATCTCTGGGATCAGACTGGCCGGCGCCCCTGGCATCAGTTGCAACAACACTCCGCCGGCGGCACGTACCCGCTGCGAGTCAAGGTTTACCCCCAGAAGGACTGCCGAGGGAATCTGCTCTGAGGAGGAGAGGTAGTAGGTGATATCGTCTCCCACCTCTCCCGAAACCAGCTCCACCGCGCTGGTGTAGGGCTGGCCGTACCCCAGATCCCGCAGCACATGGAGGTAGCCATAGCGCCCAACGGCTTGGCCCACATCCAACTTGCTCTCGGCAGTGAGAGGAAGCTCAATGGCGGGGTTGCTCACATACCCGCGTACCGTGCCATCCAAGCCGGCATCCACCCAGATGTTGCCCAAGGGGCCATTCCCTTTCAGTTGCAGGTTAATCCGCGCCTGGCGTCGCTTCAAGTTGGCCGCCAGCAACAGGGCTGCGCTCATGGCCCGCCCCAAGGCCACTGTCGCCACATAGGAGAGCTTGTGCCGCTCCCTTGCCTCCTGTACCGCCTGGGTGGCCACCAAGCCCACCACTCGGATTTTGCCTTCTGCCGCCGTGGCCCGGATGAGGTGATCCGGCAGAGATGAGGGCGTACCCTCAGAAATACCTTTCGCTCGCTTCAATCGTTCTGACCCAGAGGCATCCGTCATCGCAACCTCAACGCATGTCTTAAACCAAGCCTGCAGGGATCCCCTGGCGACTCAGCCTTCATTCTAAGTGAGTCTAAGTGAGATTGTAGCCCCTCTCTTGCCGGACTTTGGGGAGGGAACTGCCCTGTCGGGGCGGGAATGGGACTGTCCCTTTTCTGGGAGAGATTTTAAGAAGTGTGAAGATCTGAGATGGCAGACGGCAAGCATATCGGAAAATAACTTGCGGGTATGCTCGTCATACTCTTTAAAAAATCGACTTGAGGATGGATATCCATGAGTGTTGTTACGAAATCGATTGTGAACGCGGACGCGGAGGCCCGCTACCTCAGCCCGGGGGAACTGGATCGGATCAAGTCCTTTGTTGCCTCGGGTGAGAAGCGGTTGCGCATTGCTCAAGTCTTAACCGAGTCTCGTGAGCGCATCGTCAAACAAGCTGCCGACCAGCTCTTCCAGAAGCGCCCTGACATTGTCTCTCCGGGGGGCAATGCCTACGGGGAAGAGATGACGGCGACTTGCCTGCGGGATATGGACTACTACCTGCGCCTGATCACCTATGGTGTCATTGCCGGCGATGTCACCCCAATCGAAGAGATCGGCCTGGTGGGTGTTCGCGAGATGTACAACTCTTTGGGCACACCCATTCCGGCGGTGGCCGAGAGCATTCGTCAAATGAAGCAGGTGGCCATGGGTCTGCTCTCTCCTGACGATGCGGCTGAAGCCGGCTACTACTTCGACTTTGTGGTGGGGGCAATGAGCTAATCCCTCATTGTTTTTGCCGCACAACCCTTTGCTGTTCGTCGATTTGGATTTAGGAAGCTCATCATGCAAGACGCAATTACTGCTGTAATCAACAGCTACGATGTTCAAGGCAAGTATCTGGACAGCTCGGCCATGGAGAAGTTGAAAGCCTTCTTCGCCACAGGCGAGCTGCGGGTGCGGGCGGCTGCCACCATCGCGGCCAATGCTTCCACCATCGTCAAGGATGCTGCTGCCAAGGCGTTGCTGTACTCTGATCTCACCCGTCCTGGCGGCAACATGTACACCACCCGTCGCTATGCTGCCTGCATCCGCGACATGGACTACTACCTGCGCTACGCCACCTACGCCATGCTGGCCGGGGATCCCTCCATTCTGGACGAGCGGGTGCTGAACGGGCTCAAGGAGACCTACAATTCCCTGGGAGTGCCCATTGGGGCAACCATCCAGGCCATCCAAGCCATGAAAGAGGTAACTGCCGCTCTGGTGGGTGCTGAGGCCGGCAAGGAAATGGGGGTGTACTTCGATTACATCTGCTCTGGCCTGAGCTAACTCCCGGCGTCATTGCCTCAGGGGAGGTGCATTCTTCAACGAGCACGGCGGGCGATTTGCCACAGGGATCTGGTGTGCTAGCTGAAGTACGCGAGCTTTCTGGGGTGAGTCGCCTGTTTTGCTGGTCAAGATAGCCCATTTTGTTGTTGAGCGGGGATCCCATATCATGCGCATGTTCAAGATCACGGCCTGTGTGCCCAGCCAAACCCGAATTCGCACCCAGCGGGAGCTGCAAAATACCTACTTCACCAAGCTGGTGCCCTATGAGAACTGGTTTCGGGAACAGCAGCGCATCCAGAAATCGGGTGGCCGCATCCTGAAGGTGGAGCTGGCCACGGGTAAGCCTGGGATGGACGTAGGACTGCTGTAGTTCCCCTATTCGTTCGTTGCTTTCCCTCGGATACTGAGAAATAGCCCTCTGCAGATCCGGTATGCCCAGCTCTGGAAGCTCTGTTCTTGGGGTTGGGGTAGCGGATCTGGCCGTTTTGTAGGGGTGGGGGTAGATGTTGCCTGATGTGCCGACCCGGTTGGAGCCAATCATCGCTGCCCACAACCTGAGCAAGGTTTACCCGGTGGCCGTCAAGGATCCCGGAGTGGTTGGCACCCTGCGCCACTTTTTTCGCCGCACCTATCGCCACATCCCGGCAGTGCAGTCCGTGAGCTTTCAAGTTCAGCCGGGGGAGATGGTGGGATTTTTGGGGCCCAACGGGGCGGGCAAGACCACTACCCTCAAGATGTTGACTGGTTTGATCTATCCGTCCGGCGGCACGGTGCAAGTGGTGGGTCATGTGCCCTACCGCCGGGAGCCGGCGTTTTTGCGGCAGATCACCCTGGTGATGGGGCAGAAGCAGCAGCTCATCTGGGATCTGCCGGCGATGGACTCTCTGCGCATCAACGCTGCCGTTTACGAGATCCCTGAGAAGGAGTTTCGGGAGCGGGTGGGGGAGCTGGCGGAGCTGCTCGACCTAGAAAGCAAGCTGAAGCAACCAGTGCGCAAGCTTTCCTTGGGGGAGCGGATGAAGGCGGAGCTGTTGGCGGCTCTGTTGCACCGCCCGCAGATCTTGTTTTTGGACGAGCCCACCTTGGGGTTGGATGTCAACGCCCAGGCCGGCGTGCGGCAATTTCTGCGGGATTACAACCGCCGCTATGGAGCAACGGTGCTGTTGACCAGCCATTACATGGCCGATATTACTGCGCTGTGCCAACGGGTGCTGGTCATCAACGCGGGGCAGCTCATGTACGATGGCGACCTCGAGGCATTGCTGGAGCGCTTTGCCCCCTACCGAGAGGTGAGGTTGAAATTGGCTCGCCCTTGCCCTGTTGCCCAACTGCAGCTCTATGGAGAGGTGCGCACGGACGGGGATCCGGGCAGCTGTGAGGCGCGGCTGTGGGTGCAGCGGGAGCAGCTCACCCAAACGGTGGCCAAGCTCTTGGCAGAGCTGGATGTGCTGGATCTAACGGTAACCGACCCGCCCATCGAGGAAGTGATCGGGCGGGTGTTTGCGGATGGGATCCCTTCGGCCAGCCCATAGGGTCATTTGCAACAGGGTTAGGTTGAGCGTGGGCTCCCTTCTTCCCCAAGAGGAGAGGGGCTGGGGGTGAGGGTCAGCAGCGAAGGATCCCAGCTTTGTTGGAAACGACTGAGATTCCCTAACCCTTCCCTCAGATCTTCTGGGCAGCAGCCTCGCGCTGGTCAGCCGTCGAGCGTGCCGCGTGCAGCGCAGAGTAGAGCTTGTTGAGGGCATTCATGTAGGCTTGGGCCGAAGCGACGATGATGTCGGTGTTGGCGGCATGGCCGGAAAAGATGCGGTCTTCGTGGCGCAGGCGGATGGTGACTTCCCCAATGGCGTCGATGCCGGCAGTAACCGATTGGACAGAAAACTCGATTAACTTGTTGGGGATATTGACAATGCGGTTGATGGCCTTGTACACCGCATCCACCGGGCCTGTGCCCACGGCAGCGTCCACCCGCTCTTCCCCTTCCGGGGTTACCAGGCGCACCGTGGCAGTGGGAGCCTCTCGATTGCCACACACCACTTGCACATGCTCCAGGCGGTAGAGTTCGGGCACCGGGCGAGTTTCGTCGTTAACAATCGCTTCCAGATCCAGGTCGGAGATTTCTTTTTTCTTGTCAGCCAGCTCTTTGAAGCGCAAGAAGGCCTTGTTCAGATCCTGCTCCGACAGCTCGAACCCCAGTTCTTTGAGGCGGGTGCGAAAGGCGTTGCGGCCCGAGTGCTTGCCCAACACCAAGGTGCTCGATTGCAGGCCGATGGTCTGGGCATCCATGATCTCATAGGTCTGGCGGTTCTTCAACATGCCGTCCTGGTGGATGCCAGATTCGTGGGCAAAGGCGTTGGAGCCGACGATAGCCTTGTTGGGCTGCACCAACATGCCAGTGAGGTTGGAGACGAGGCGCGAGGTGCGATAGATCTCCTGAGTTTTGATGTGGGTGAGGGGCTTCTCGGAGTCCACCGGCAGGCCGAAGTAGGGGTTGAAGTAGCTGCGCCGCACGTGCAGGGCCATCACCAACTCTTCCAGGGCTGTGTTGCCGGCCCGCTCACCAATGCCGTTGACCGTCACTTCCACCTGACGGGCGCCCTGCTTAATCGCTTCCAAGAAGTTGGCCACCGAAACCCCCAGATCGTCGTGGCCATGCACGGAAAGGATCGCTTGCTTAATGTTGGGCACATTTTCGCGGATGCCCTTGATCAGTTGGCCAAACTCCTCCGGCATGACGTAGCCGACGGTATCGGGGATGTTGATGGTTTTGGCCCCCGCCCGAATGGCCGCCTCGATGACCTGGTATAGGAACTCTGGGTCAGAGCGGGTGGCGTCCATCATGGAAAACTCCACATCCTCCACGAAGGACTTGGCGTAGGCCACCATCTCTTCGGCAATTTGCAGCACCTCAGCGCGGGTTTTGCGCAACTGATACTTCAGGTGAATGTCGGAGGTGGAGATGAAGGTGTGGATGCGGGGCTTGGCAGCGGGCTTTAGGGCTGCAGCGGCTGCCTCAATGTCCGGCTTGAGGGCGCGGGCCAGGCTGCAAATCACAGGGCCATCGGGGGTTCCCACCTGCTCGGCCACCTTCTGCACGGCCTCAAAGTCACCGGGGCTGGCATAGGCAAATCCCGCTTCGATGATATCGACGCCCAGCCGGGCCAACTGCCGGGCAATGGCCAGCTTTTCTTCGGTGTTGAGGGTGGCGCCGGGGCACTGCTCCCCGTCTCGCAGGGTGGTGTCGAAAATGAGTACATGATCCAAAGCTTGGCCATCAAACGCAGCGACCGCGGCAGCATCCATAACGGTTACTGGGATAACGAAACACTACCTCATTATTCTGACATTAACTGGGACATTAACTGGCAGGGGTTCTAGCCTTGTTTGGGGAAGATTTGGGTGGGCTCTGTTGAGACGTCATTGGGCTTGGGTCTTGCAACCTTTCCCCTGGGATCCCCAGCGGCGGCAGGAGATGGGGGAAGGCAGATCCCGAAGGCGCAGGCGAGCAGTTGTTCATACTCTTTCTCATCCCTGAGAGGGCGTTCCCAGCGGCCTTCTGGGGTGGTCTCGATCCACTTAAAAGAGCCATTGGCGCGGGCGGTGAGGGTGACCCGTCCGGTCGGAGTGGCCAGGGTGCAAAGGCGCAGCCGGGTAAACATCGATTCTGGCGAAGTTTGGTGAAAGTGGCACATGGGCTCGAACTCCTGCAGGGAGCGTGGGATCCGATCCAGAAGAAATAGAGTTTTCCAGGTGCGATCCGGCTGTTCCTGCTGAATGAGCCAATAACGGCAAGCAGTGGGATCCCCTGGCCAAGGGGTGAGGCGGTAGCGTCCTTCAGCCTGGGCTTGAACCCCAGGATCCCCCAGCCGCAGCGGTTCGCGAAAGGCATCCCCATACCCCACATCTGCCAGCCAGGCTGTATCGCCAATGTTCACCTGCACAGCCAAGTGGTCGCACTCAGGCCCAAAGCGGACATCGAACTCCGACCGGCTCACCTGTCCTGAGAGTAGGTGTACCGAAAACCCCATCCCCTGCAGGGCAGCGGCCAGCAGGCTGTTCAGCTCGAAGCAAAACCCACCCCGCCGCTCCCAGACAATCTTGTGAAACAGGGGATCCCGCTCCAGGCGAATGGCACGACCCCGATGAATGTCCAGATTTTCAAACGGCACCCGCAGCAGGTGGGCTAGGTGGATCTGGCGGAGGGTTTGCAGGGTGGGCTGGGTGGGGCCAACGTAGCCAATCCGATCCAAGTAGGCCCTGATTTGGGAGGGGGTCAGTGGCTCTAGCATCAGCACAGAAGCCGGTTGGCTGCCAAGCAAGCTTTTGGCCTACCCTAGCCTTGCCCCGGATCCCCGGCCAGAGCCAGAAGAACAGTTTTGTTTGGGCGACGCCCCAACCCCTCACCGGGATCTAGGAGGCGGGTATTTTTTCGCTTCTCCAGAGCCGATTCTTCTGGGGTTGTAGGGATCCCTGATGAGTAGGAGATGGGCAGAGGATTCTGGTGGACGGCCAGGCCCAAGCTTGCCCAAGATGGTTTACAAGACCGTCCAAAGCAGGTGGGAGCGCTACCGATGGCTGCTGCCCAAAATTTGCCCTCCGATGAGCTTTTTCCCATCACGCTGAAGCTCTTTGCCGTCTATCAAGAAGTAATCGGACAAACCGAGATGCGCCTGCAGGTGAGCCCTGGTACCACCGTCGGGCAGCTGTGCGATCAACTGATCCAGCGCTACCCCAGCTTGGCTCCTTGGCGCTCCCAAACGCGCTTCGGTCTCAACCTCAATTTTGTAGCTGCCGACACTCCCCTATCGGCGGGAGACGAAGTCGTCCTGATCCCTCCGGTCAGCGGGGGCTGAAAAGGAGCAAAAGGAGAATGCTACGATAGCGGCAAGAAAAAAAGAAGGCGAAGCGTTACATGGCAGAATACACTCGGTCGATTTCCTTTTATGGGCGGGAAATTGACATCAATATTGGGCTGATGGCCCCCCAGGCAGGGTGTGGGGTTTGGCTGACTTCGGGCGAAACCTCGATTTTGGTTACCGCCACACGGCAGCCAGGCCGGCCTGGCGTTGATTTTATGCCCTTGTTGGTCGATTACGAAGAGCGCCTCTACGCAGCGGGGCGGATCCCAGGGGGATATCTGCGGCGAGAAGGCCGGCCACCGGAACGGGCCACTTTGATCTCTCGCTTAATAGACCGACCCATTCGTCCGTTGTTCCCAGAATGGCTGCGGGATGATGTGCAGGTGGTGGCCACCACCCTCTCTGTAGATGATACGGTGCCGCCCGATGTGTTGTGTATTTTGGGAGCCTCGTTGGCCATTCACGGTGCTCGCATCCCCTTCAACGGCCCCGTGGCGGCGGTGCGGGTGGGCTTGGTCAAGGATGAATTTATCCTCAACCCCACCTATGCCGAAATTGAGGCGGGCGATCTGGATCTGGTGGTGGCCGGCTGTGCCGATGGCGTGATCATGGTGGAAGCCGGGGCCAACCAACTGCCGGAAAAGGATGTGGTGGAGGCCATCGAGTTTGGTTTCGAGGCCATCCAGGAGCTGCTCAAAGCCCAACAGCAAGTCCTGGCGGATCTCAACATCACCCCGGTAGAGCTACCCCCTCCCCCCAAAAACGAGGAGCTGATTGCTTTTGTGGAAGAGCAGGCTCAGGAGGGCATTCGCTCCATCCTCAGGCAGTTTTTGGACAAGACCAGCCGGGAACAGCAACTGGAGGAGCTCAAGGCCAAGCTGGAGGCCCAAATCCAGGAACGGCCAGAGGGGGATCCCTTGCGGCTCTATCTTCTGGAAAATCCCAAGGAGTTGGACAACCAGTTCAAGGCTCTGCTCAAGAAGCTGATGCGCCAGCAAATCCTGCAAGAGGGGGTGCGGGTGGATGGGCGCAAGCTGGACGAGGTGCGACCGGTCTCTTGCCGGGTGGGTTTGATCCCAAGGGTGCACGGCAGTGCCCTGTTCAATCGCGGCCTCACCCAAGTCCTTTCCATTACCACCCTCGGCACCCCCGGCGATGCCCAGGAGCTGGACGACTTGCACCCGGTGGATGAGAAGCGCTACATGCACCACTACAATTTTCCGGGCTTTTCGGTGGGAGAAACGCGGCCTTCACGCTCCCCGGGGCGGCGGGAGATTGGTCATGGGGCGCTGGCGGAGCGGGCCTTGGTGCCGGTGCTGCCCAAGGAAGAGGAGTTTCCCTATGTGGTGAGGGTGGTCTCGGAAGTGCTCTCCTCCAACGGCTCCACCTCGATGGGATCCGTCTGTGGCTCCACTCTTTCCCTAATGGATGCTGGGGTGCCGATCAAAGCGCCGGTCAGCGGGGTGGCCATGGGTCTTATCAAGGAGGGGGACGAGGTGCGCATCCTCACCGACATCCAGGGGATCGAGGACTTTCTGGGCGACATGGACTTCAAGGTGGCCGGTACGCGGGCGGGGATCACCGCTCTGCAAATGGACATGAAAATCACCGGCATCACCGTTGACGTGGTGGAACAGGCCATCCGGCAAGCCAAGGCCGGACGCGAGTTCATCCTCGACAAGATGCTGGAGACGATTGCTGCGCCTCGACCCCAGTTGGCCAAAACGGCTCCCCGTCTGCTCACGTTCAAGGTGGATCCGGAGGACATCGGCAAGATCATCGGCCCCGGTGGCAAGACCGTGCGCGGCATCACCGAAGCGACAGGGGCCAAGGTGGACATCAGCGACGACGGCACAATCACCGTGTCTTCCTCGGTGGGCGGCCAGGCGGAGGCGGCGCGGGCGATGATCGAAAATCTGGTGCGGCGGGTGGAAGAGGGGCAGGTGTATTTGGGCAAGGTGACCCGCATCATCCCCATCGGCGCTTTTGTGGAGTTTTTGCCCGGCAAAGAAGGCATGATCCACATTTCGCAACTGGCGGAGTACCGCGTCGGCAGGGTGGAAGATGAGGTGGCTGTGGAGGATGAGGTGGTGGTCAAGGTGCGCAGCATCGATCACAAAGGCCGCATCAACCTCACTCGCCTCGGCATTAGCCCTGAGGAAGCAGCGCGGGTGCGCAACCATCACCACTGAGGCTGCGGTTTTCCCCCAGCAACGGGGGGGCCAGGGATCCCCTCGACAGCCGCCGGCAGCGGCCAAAATGGCAGAGAAAACTCCATCGCGACAGCGGTGCGGAGCGCTTTTTAGCTGGCTCGCGTCTGCACTGCCGTTCGTGTGGTCGCGTCAGCGGTGCAAAGCCCTTTGCAATATGCCGGATCCCGTCCCTCCCTTTCTCGTTGGCCAAGGCTATACTTCTCCAGCTCGACTGTCCCCCTCCCGGCGGCGGCTGGGCTGGGCGTTGGCTTGGGGCTTGGGTTGGGCTGCTCTGCTTAACCTTTCTGCTCAGCATCCTTTGTTGGTGCGGATGGAGAGCGACGCCCAGGAGTGGCTGTACGCTTGGCGTGGCCCTCAGCAGCCTTCTCCCGAGGTGGTGATCGTCGGCATTGATGGTCGTATAGGACTCGATCGCGACAGCGGTGCGGAGCACGTTCCCGCTAACGGGAACAGCGGACAGGGGGAAAGCAATGGCCGCACCAGTGGTGCAGAGCACCTTGGCCAACATCAAGTTGACTTCCTTCTGGAACGGGCCAACTACGCCGGCCTGACGTTGCGTCTACTGGAAGAAGCTGAGGCCAGGGTGGTGGTGCTAAACCTGCCCAGCAGCTTTGTGGTACCTCAAAACCTGGGCAACGAGAACTTAGATGCCCCTCTGCGTCAGGTGGTACAGCGCTACCCAGATCGCTTGGTCTTGGCCACCCGCAGCAGCGAGAGCTTTGGCCGCTCCGAGATTAACATCTACAACCATTTCCTGCCCTTTTCTTCCCTGCGGCTGGAGTACTTGGTGCCGCCAGAACATGTGCAGGGGGTGGTGCAACATCGGGTAGACAGTGCTGGGATCCTGCGCCAGGCCCAGTTGCGGGGGCTCTACCTGCGCCGCGACAGCCAAGAGGAGCAGATGTTCGCCTCGGTCGAGGCTCTGGCTTTTGCCAAATACGACCCGGAGCGGGCCAGCCGCTGGTTTCGCGAGCGGGGTTTGCAGCCGATCCAATTCAACCCCCTCGGATCCCAGCACGGGATCCCCATTATCCCCATCGAACGGGTTTGCCCTCCAGCTGTTCTCCAGGCAGGATCCGGGTCTGTTGCCCCGATGATCAACCCCAGCCAAGCCTGCCGCGGCCAAGAAGGGATCCCTCCCCTTGACCCCGAAGTTGCCGACCAATTGCGGGACAAAATTGTCCTGGTGGGTTTTGTGGGCGGCTACCCCGAAACCTTCCCGGTGCGGACTGCGGATGGATCCCAGATTGCGGCGGTGGAGCTGCAGGCGCAAATCCTCTCCAGCCTGCTCACCGGAGAGGTCTACCAATCTGTGCCAGAGGGGGTGGCGGCTGCGGTGGTTTTGCTGCTGGGAGTGGGAACGGGACTGCTCTTGGTGCTTTATCGTCCCCCCCTACGTTCGCGTCAGCGGTGCGGAGCACTTTTGAGCCCTTGGGGCTGGAAGCAACAGCAGTTTCTCCTGCGACCTGTGGTGGGGCTTGCCGTTTACGAAGGGTGGGCTGTGGCCCAGTTTCTACTGGGGCGTTGGGTTTGGCCTCTCGTCTTGCCGGCCCTGGCCAGTGGGCTAACGGGGGTGAGCCTGCTGCTCACTTTGATCATTGTGGAGAATCAGGAGCGGCTCTTGGCCCAACAGCAGGAATTGGAGCGTCTGCGTCGGGCCGAACAGGAGGCCGCCATTGACCAGGCTCGCAAGCTGCTCTACCGAGTAGCCACCGACATTCACGACCGCGAGCTGCAGGAGTTGAAGGTGGTGATGGACAACTTGGAGAGCTTGCAATGGCAGCAGCACCAGGGAAAAGCTCCCGATCCCACCGTCTACGACCACCTGCTCGAGCAACTGGAGAGGATCGGACGCGGGATCCGGAATCAGCTCAACGATGTGCGCACTCTAGCTGCCAAGCTGCGCATCTCCCCCAGCTTACGAGAAGGGCTGCATCGAGGCATCGAGATCTATCTGGATGAACTGATCCAATCGGGCAGCCTAACGCTATCTGTAGAGCGGCAACTGCAACCGCTGCAGGAGCCCAACACCGGTGAGTGGTTTGATCAGCGAGAAGACATCTTGCGCTTTTTGCGGGAGGCCATCGGCAATGTCATCGCCCATGTACAACCCCCCAAAGGCAATGCTTCCTTTGTCAAGGTGTCGCTGGCCCAAACGGAGCGCCACTGCTGCCTTTCCGTGGTCAACGATGGTATCGAGTACGCTCCCGGCCTCAGCGGCGGCTACGGCAGCAAGGCCATGAACACCATCGCCCGCTATCTACCCAAGGGATCTTGGCACCGCACCCGCACCCCGGAAGGCCACACCCATGTCGAGCTGCACTGGGAGATGCCGCTGTAAACTACCCGACTCCGACCGCTAAAGCGGTACGGAGCGG
>NZ_JANSIM010000031.1:0-29861 GCF_047502655.1 Synechococcus sp. R5-12
TCCTGAACCATGTTCAGGAGAGTTCAGCGTGAATGTATCAGTATCCTCACTCCTCTCTCCTCACTTCTCACTCCTCATTGTTGCTCCCCACCGCTGACGCGATACTCTGGATCAAATGGCTCAACCTCATTTTTTCTGGCAACCAGAGCCCCTCAGAGTTTTCCGTGATCCCGGTTCGCCTAACCTTGCACAATTTTCTCTGTTATGCTCATGCCGTTTTGGATCTGCGTGGGATCCATACTGCCTGCATTTGTGGCCCCAATGGGGCAGGCAAGTCTGCCCTGCTCGATGCCCTCACCTGGGGCCTTTGGGGGCAAAGCCGGGCTAGCAATGACAGCGATCTCATTCGCAAGGGGGCCAGCGAAGCCTGGGTAGAGGTGATCTACCGCTCCCGAGGACAAACCTACCGCATCCTGCGCAGCCGTCATCTATCGGGCGAGGGATCCCTGGAGTGGCAAATTCAAACCGGAGAAACCGACGGCCAACCTCGCTGGCGCAGCCTAACCCGCCGCGGCATGCGCGCCACCCAACAGGCCATTCAAAGTCAGCTCAGCCTCGACTACGAGACCTTTATTCACTCTGCCTATCTGCGACAAGGACAAGCGGATGCCTTCACCCTGAAGCGTCCCGGCGAGCGCAAGCAAATTTTGGCCGACATGCTCAAGCTGGGGCAGTACGATCTGCTGGCCGAGCGCTGTCGGGAACGGGCACGCAGCGCCAAGCTCAAAGCGGATCTGCTCCAAGAGCGCCTGCAGCAGCTTGACCAACAACAGGCCCACCTTGGCCAAATTCAAGCCGAACTGGAGCAACTCCAACAACGGCAAACCCATCTGCAGCAACTCCTAGCCCAGCAACAGCAGGAATTGCAAGCCCTAGAGCGCCTCTACGAACATCGCTGCATCCTGCAGGAGCGCCACCAACACCTCACCCAACACTTACGGAAGCTCGGCGCCGACCTACAGCACACCGAGCAACAGTGGCGTGCCCAGCGACAGCACCTGCTCCAGTTGGAAGAGCTGATTGCCCAGAGTGAGGAGGTCCTGGCGGGCTACGAACGTTACCAAGCCCTGATGACCCAAGATCGCCATCTCCACCATCTCTTCGAGCAGCAGCAACACCTGCTCCAAGAACACCAAAAGCTCCAGGCCCAGCAAGCCGAGCAGCAACAGCAGCAACTGCGCAAGATGCAACGGCTGCAACAGGAGTTGGCCACCTGCCAAGCCCAGGCCCAAGCCGATGCCCAATTGCTGGCAGAACAGGAGCGCATCGAAATCGGCCTGCGCCACTACCAGCAAGCTCAAGCGCGTCTCCAGGCCCTGAACCAAGCCCAAGCTCAAGCCGCCGTCCTTCTCCAGCAGCAACAGCATTGGCAAGAGCAAATCCGCCGCGAGCGGGAACGCCTGCAAGCCCGCGTTCAGCTTCTCAGCCAGCAACTGCAAAGCCAGGAAACTCTAGCCCAACAGCAGCAGCAACTGGAGCAGAAAATTGCCGAAGGAGAGGCCGCCTTGGCAGAGCTGGAGCGACGGCGTCTCTACCAGCAGCAGGTGTTGGAAAAAGTCCAAGAACGACGGCTGTTCGTGCAAAAGCTCCAGGAACGCCAGCGGGTTCTCCAGCAACAGTGGCAACAGGAGGAAGAACGCTGCCGCCTGTTGGTGACCAGCTGGGATGAAGGTCAAGAGGCGTTTTCCGCTCAAAGCGCTCCGCGCAGCGAACGAGATCAGGTCACCCCCACTTTGGCAAGAGTGACAGCCCTTGTCGAGGAGACAGCCGAACAAGAGAAGGGATCCCTGGCCCTATCTTCCGCCGGTCAACCTGCCGAGTCATCCCCTGCAACGCCAACACCAGAGCCGCAGGGATCCGGCTTTATGGCTCCGCAACGCCGTCGCAACTGGACTTGCCCCCTCTGCGCCCGTCCCCTCAGCCCACGCCTGCGGGATGTGGTGCTGAAAAAACACCGCGAGCGTCAAGAGGAAATTGCCGGCCAACTGTTTGTTATCCGCGAACAACTGGCGGTGGCCGACCGGGAGATCGAACTCTTGCAAGAAGAATACCGCCGTCTTAGCCAAGAACTGGCCACTTGGGATGAGCGCCTGCACCTTCAAGGGCGATTGCAACAGCAGTGGGAAGCCGAGCAGGAGCGCTGTCGGCAAATCCAGCTCTGGCAAGCAGAGGCGGCAGAGTTGAGGGAAATCCTTGACCGGGAAGCTTACGCTCAAGAAGCTCGGCAACAGCTCCAGCAGATCCAGCAGGCCCTGCACCAACTGGGCTATGACGAGCGCGAGCACGCTCTACAACGGGGAGAACTGGAGCGCTGGCGCTGGGCCCTGGGCCGCTCTCAAGAACTCCGCAAGGCCCAAGAGCGCCGCTCTCGCCTCTGCGAGCAAATCGCATCTCTACAGGCACAACTGGAAACCCTGCAACAGGCGGTATCCAAGGACTCCGGCCCGCTAGCGCGATCGGATTCTCCCCTGGCGGAGCGGTTGGCTCAGGTGGAACAGGCGTTAAACCACCTGGGCTACGATGGATCCCTGCACCAGCAGGTGAAAGCCGAACTGGCCCAAGCGCAACTCTGGCCGGTGCGCCTGCAAGCCCTACAGGTGGCCCGCCAGGAACTGCCGGAGGTGGCAGCCCGCACCCAAGCCTTATCCCAACGCCTGCAGGAAAGCCGCCAGCACTTTGCCCAGGCCACCCAAGAGTTGGAACGGCTTCAGCAACAACTGGCGGAGCATCCCGAGGTTTTGCCTGCTCAGCTGGAAGGGATCCGCCAAACCCTGCGGGAGCACCGCCGGCGGCTGGATGAGGTGCTATCTCAGATAGGGGCCGCCCAACAACGGCTACAACAGGCGGTTCAACAGCAGGCGGAACAGGCCGAGCTGGAACAGCAACTGCAACAGGCCCGCCGCCAGCAGCAGGTGTACCAAGAGCTGGCCAATGCCTACGGTCGCAACGGCATCCCCGCCCTGATCGTCGAAAATGTCCTGCCCGAGCTGGAAGCCCAGGCCAACCAGATCCTGGCCCGCCTTACCCAACACCGCCTGCACCTGCAATTGGTTACCCAGCGCTCCGGGCGACGCTATTGCTCACCGGCCAAGCTGTCCTCCGTAGCGGGACGGAGTCCCTATGACACCCTCGACATTCTCATTGCCGATCCCCACGGCACCCGCCCCTACGAGACTTACTCCGGTGGAGAAGCCTTCCGCATCAACTTCGCCATTCGCCTGGCCTTGTCCCGCCTGCTCACCCAGCGCTCGGGATCCGACCTGCAAACCTTAATCATCGACGAGGGGTTTGGATCCCAGGATGCCACCGGGCGCGCCCAACTGCTGGCTGCCATCAACGCCATCGCCCCGGACTTTGCCTGCATCTTGGTGATTACCCACATCCCCAGCCTGCAGGATGCTTTCCCCCGCCGCATTGAGGTACAACCCTCTCCCCAGGGATCCCGCCTCTCCATTCGCGGCTAGTCCCTTCAGGGGTTGCCGGCACGATTTTGCAGCCACTGCTGCAACAGGGGCACCAGAGTCTCGCTGAGTTGGTTCCACTGGTCGGGCTTCTGGACGGTGGTCAGCAGCTCCACTCGCTCGCCTCGGATCACCAGAAAGCCAACTGGCTCGATGCGCACCCCACCCCCCGCTCCCCCGAACAGACTGGCCGGATCCCCGCCGTTGCCGCGACAGCCAGGAGCAGTCTTTCCAAAGTTACCCCCTCCCCCACCCAAGCCAAAATGCAAGGACATGTAAGGGACAATAATCGTCTCACCAATAGTGATCGGCTGACCAAAGGTTTGTCCCGTTTCCGCCAAAACCTTCAGCTTGCCGAGCACCGCCTCCAGCACCGATTCCACGTTGAAGTCGGATCCCATCTCCGTTGACTCGCCCACCAGACGCTCGGGCAAATGGCGCGCAGTACCTTCCCAGGCTAGTGCAGCCACGCCCAAGAGAGAAAGCCCAAGAAACTCCCCTAATCTTCGTCCGGCGAGCCGGAATAGAGATCTTCCAAACGGCTGCGAGCTTCTTCCAAGCTGGCCGAGCGAATCACCAGTAGAGGCTCCTCAGTGAGGTTGCCATCTTCATCCAGCAGCTCTGGGTGAGGGATCCGCTTGCGGGCACGACGAGGAGAGGCCTTGCGCTCTTCCACGCCCAGTGTGATGACATTGGTAACCAAGTTGTGCAGGGCCAAAAAGGCAATGGCCACAAAAGCGATGAGGTAGAGAATCTGCAGCATTACAGGTCGGGGGAGGGGTGAATCTGGCGAAATTGACGGCCCAATTCGGCACATTTCATAAGCAGGCGATGCCATTTTGCCATCAGCCCAGGGTCGATGCCAACCTCTTGATCAGAGGCCTGATAAAGCGCTTTGGCTACCTGTAGCTCCGCCTGGGCAGCCAAAACCTCTTCCAGCAAGGACTGCTGCTCTTCTGGGCTGATCAATTCCAGGGTCTCTTCCTGCAAAAAGCGGCGAGAACGCTCAAACCAGTAGCGGTAGTCCTCCAACAGTGGCCCCAGAATCTCTCGCAACAGCTCAGATTTGCTCATGGCCTGGGATCCCTCCACAACTGGTTTGGATGAAAAAATCTTAGCAGAACTTAACCTTCTCTCGCCACGGGAGAGCGGGATTCCAGGTAGGCTTCCATCTCCAGCATCAGGGCTTCGATCTGAGGCAGCAATTCCAGGGCCTGCTCTTGCCAGTAGCCCCGCTGGTGGGCTTCCAGCAGCCGCTCGCTCATGTCCCGCAGCGCCCAGGGGTTGCGGGATCGCAGGAACTGCTGGACTTGGGGATCCAATAGGTAGGCGCGGGCCAGGCCGGCGTACATGAAATCCGGCACAGCATGGGTGGTGACGTCGTAGGCAAAGAGGTAGTCCAGGGTGGCAGCCATCTCGAAGGCGCCCTTGTAGCCGTGGCGCATCACGCCGGCAATCCACTTGGGGTTGATCACGCGGGCGCGATAGACCCGGTCGATTTCTTCGGCCAGGGTGCGGATCTTAGGGTTGTGGGGACGGGCGTGATCCCCGAAGTAAATCCGCGGGTTGCGGCCCTGGAGCGTTCGCACTGCCGCCACCATCCCCCCTTGAAACTGGTAGTAGTCATCGGAGTCCAGCAGGTCGTGCTCGCGGTTGTCTTGGTTGTGGAGCACAATTTGCAGGTGGGCCAATTGCCGCCGCAGGGCTTCGGGGGCCGGCTCTCCCTCGCCATCGGCCCGGTAGGCGTAGCTGCTCCAGTTGAGGTAGGCGCGGGCCAGATCCGCTTCTGTTTCCCAGTTTTGTGCCTCGATCAGCCCCTGTAGGCCGGCCCCGTAGGCCCCTGGCTTGGAACCGAAGATGCGCAGCCGCGCCCGCTCCGCCGCTGCTTGGGTTGGGATCCCCTGCTGTTGCCAGTAGTCAGTATCGGCCAACACCTGAGCTCGCAAGGGGTTATCGGCTTCCGGCTCCTCCAGATCGGCCACGGCCTGCACAGCTCGGTCAAACAGGGCAATCAAGTTGGGAAAGGCATCGCGGAAGAAGCCGGAAATGCGCAAGGTCACATCCACCCGAGGACGCCCCAAAACGGCCACGGGCAGGATCTCGATATCCACCACCCGTCCCCCATCCCAGCGGGGTTTCACCCCCAGCAGGGCCAGGGCTTCGGCCCAATCGTCGCCGCCGGTGCGCAGGGTGGAAGTTCCCCAGACGGATAGCCCCAGACGACGGGGGTACTCCCCTTGCTCTTGCACGTAGCGCTCCACCACCCGCTCTGCCGCTCGCGCGCCAATTTGCCAGGCCGTTGGGGTGGGAATGGCGCGGATATCCACCGAGTAAAAGTTGCGCCCCGTGGGCAACACATCCACCCGGCCTCGGGTGGGGGCGCCGGAAGCGCCGCTGGGCACGTAGCCGCCGTTTAGCCCCTGGAGCAGGTGATCCAGCTCCTGGGGAGTTTGCTGCAGGCGAGGGAGCAGATCCGTCTCGATCCAATGCAGCACCTGCCTGGCTGTCGGCCCCGGTGGCGGATTGTAAGGGATCCCTTGCAGCCGCTGGGCAATCCAGCGGCGGGCTTGCGCTTCCAGGGCGGCCACCCCGTCTCCGATGTGGCGAAAGTTCTCGCCCATAGACCTTGAGGTTTTCCCAGGCCGGCTGCCAGCGGCTAATTCTTCAGATAGACCGCCGCCCCTAGGCCGACCAACATTTCCTCAGGGGTAATTTTGCCATCTTGGTTGGTATCCAGGGCATCGAAAACGCGATCTGCCCCCATCCACTCCTCGCGGGTGATGAAGCCATCCCCATCCAGGTCGTAGAGGCGGAAGACATCCTGGGCGGCGTGGGTAATGGTTTCCTTGGCACCCTCCAGCTTCTGCAGCCGCTCGGTGAGCAGTTTTTCCAACACCTCCAGCGCTTTGGAGAAGCCCTGGATCCCTTCTTCCAGCTTTTCTGAGGCCATGCGGTTTTCCCGGTGCATCTGGTCGAAGGTAGCTCGATCCATCACCAGGCGCGGGATGTCCATTTTCTTGGCTTTTTCCGGATCCAGTTTGCGCTCTAGGTGACCCTCGGTGTTTTGCAGCTCCGCCAGCAGCGCCGGTGAGATGGTGAGAAGATCGCAGCCGGCCAACTCGATGATCTCCCCGATGTTGCGGAAGCTGGCCCCCATCACTTCCGTCGGAAAATCGTATTTGCGGAAGTAGTTGTAAATCTGGGTCACCGACTGCACCCCCGGATCTTCGGCAGGAGGGTAGCTCTCCCGGCCCGTGTGTTTCTTGTACCAATCCAAGATGCGGCCCACAAAGGGCGAGATCAGCTTCACCCCCGCTTCGGCGCAGGCTATGGCTTGGTGCAAGCCAAACAACAGGGTAAGGTTGCAGTGGATCCCTTCTTTCTCCAGGATCTCGGCAGCCCGGATCCCTTCCCAAGTCGAGGCAATTTTAATCAGCACCCGGCTGGGATCCGCTCCTGCTGCCTTGTACAGCTCGATCAGATGGCGGGCCTTGGCGACCGTAGCTTCCGTGTCGTAGGAGAGGCGGGCATCCACCTCCGTCGAGACACGCCCAGGGATGATGGACAAAATGCGCACGCCGAAGGCTACCGCCAATTGATCGATGGCATGGGCCACCACGGCTTTCGGCTCAGCTTTGGATCCCACCTCTTGGCGAGCTTTGAGCAAGGTCTCATCGACAATGCCCTGATACTGAGGCATTTGGGCTGCAGCCGTGATCAATGAGGGGTTGGTGGTGGCATCTTGAGGCTTAAAGCTCTCGATGGCGTTGATATCACCCGTATCGGCGACCACGACAGTCATCTGTCGCAATTGCTCCAGCAAGCTCTTGCTCATGTTCGGCTCCTTGAGATTGCGCTACGCGCCGCTTCTGCGACCTAGTTTCAGTGTTACCCATCCCATTCAGGGATCCCGGTAGACATGAGATTGTCTTAATTCTCTTCTCTGGCCGGGTTCACCCCCACGGGTGTGGGGACAACTGGGCATACTCGTTTCAAACAAGATGAAGACCCTTCGCCGCTGACCCTCACCCCTTGCGGGCGAGGGGAGCTGGGGATCAACCAACCAGCTGTTCCACAGCCGTTTGCAATGACCAGGCAAAGCAAGGGGGAAACCCCAGAGGCTGCCTAGCCCGCCTGGCTGCGCAACTGCCGCAAGAGCCGCTCAAACTCCTCCGGCAGGGGAGCGGTAAACTGCAGCGGCTGGCCTGTGCGCGGGTGAACAAAGGAGAGCTTCCAGGCATGGAGAGCTTGGCCGCCCAGCTTAACAGGGCTGGTTTTGCTCTGGGTGTAGAGGGGATCCCCGACAATGGGTAGGCGCATGTGGGCAGCATGCACCCGAATTTGATGGGTGCGCCCGGTCTCCAGCTCAAACTGCATCAGGGTGTAGTTGCCCAGCCGCTCCAACACTTGCCAGTGGGTTACCGCCACTCGCCCTTGGCCAGGGGTCAGGACGGCCATTTTCTGCCGATCCACCGGGTGCCTCCCAATGGGGGCAGAGACGGTGCCTTGGCTTTGGGCCGGGCGGCCAAACACCACCCCCAAGTAGATGCGCCGGGCGGTTTTGGCCTGGATCTGGGCTTGTAGGTGCTGGTGGGCCTGATCGTGTTTGGCAATCACCAGGGCACCAGTGGTGTCTTTGTCAAGGCGATGGACAATACCTGGACGCAGCTCGCCGTTGATGCCTGAAAGATGGGGGCAGTGGGCCAGCAGGGCGTGCACCAGGGTGCCACTGGCGTGGCCGGGGGCGGGGTGCACCACCAAACCGCGGGGCTTGTTGATCACAAGCAAATCGTCATCTTCGTAAAGAATGTCCAAGGGGATCGGCTCCGGCTGCAGGGCAGTCGGGGTGGCTGGCGGGATCCGCACCTCGACTTCATCCCCAGCTTGCAAGGCGCGATCCTTATCCCGGCAGGGCTGCCCATTGAGCCAAACCTGGCCCTGGCGGATAAGCTGCTGCAGGCGCGACCGCGACAGCTCCGGCAGTTGCTCTGCCAATCCTCGATCCAGCCGCAAGCCCTGCTGTTTTTCCGTCACCCTGATCTGGCGAATGTCTGCTGCAGCCTCCTTGTGGCCCTCCATGCCGTTGTTGCCCAAATTGCCTTCTTTGACCATTGTGGCAGCCCGGCTACTTTTGCACTGAGTAAAAAAGGTCGAAGATTTGCAGCAACTTCCGCAGGCAGGTGGTGGGGGGATCTGCCTTGTCTCATCGCCTTCTAAGCCTTCTTGGGGGGATCCCTGGGCAATTTTAAGGGGCAGAAAATCCTGACTAGAGTGAGGTTATGGCCCACCAAGAATGAGTTGGGCCGAGTGTTGGCATAGGAGAGCCGGGAGCGATCCCAAGCCGACAACACAGCACACCCCAGCAATTGGCGTTGGCTCAATGGATCGCTCAATGGATCTAAGAAGGAGGTAAGACATGTCGGATGGAGCAACCAGGGGATCCCAGCTTCAGCAACCCTCTCAACCCCAGCTTGGCTCAGAGCCGCCTTTGGTCTTGCCCCTGACGGAGGTGGGGCTGCGGGACGTTGCCCAGGTGGGCGGGAAAAACGCCTCCTTGGGAGAAATGCTGCAGCAGCTCACCTCAAAGGGGATCCAGGTGCCGACAGGATTTGCCACCACCGCCCATGCGTATCGCCAGTTCATCGCCTCTGCGGGCCTAGAGGAGAAGTTGCAGGAGATTTTCAAAGACTTAGACATTGAGAATGTCCAAAATTTGCGCGAGCGGGGCAAGGCTGCCCGCACCTTGATCTTGCAAACTCCCTTCCCCCCTCAGCTAGAGCAGGCCATCGCCGAAGCCTACCAAAAGCTGTGCGAGCGCTACGGCCCCGACACCGATGTGGCGGTGCGCTCCAGTGCCACGGCAGAAGACTTGCCGGATGCCAGCTTTGCCGGCCAGCAGGAGACCTACCTGAACGTGCGTGGAGTGCGGGCAGTGCTCAATGCCTGTCACCACTGTTTTGCCAGCTTGTTTACCGACCGGGCCATCTCCTACCGCCAGATCAAGGGCTTTGACCATTTTCAAGTAGCCCTCTCGGTGGGGGTGCAGAAGATGGTGCGCTCGGATCTGGCTTGCTCGGGGGTGATGTTCTCCATCGACCCAGAAACCGGCTTTAAAGATGCGGTGCTGATCACCGCCGCCTACGGCCTGGGGGAAAACGTGGTGCAAGGGATCGTCAACCCCGATGAGTACGTGGTCTTCAAACCCACCCTCAAGCAGGGACTGCGCCCCATCCTCTCCCGCAAGCTGGGCAGCAAGGCCCTGAAGCTGGTCTACGACGAGGGGGGATCCCGTTCCACCAAAAACGTGGCTGTCCCCGAAAGCCTGCGCAAGCAATATGCCCTCAGGGATGAGGAAGTCCTGGAGCTGGCTCGCTGGGCCTGCCTGATCGAAGAGCACTACTCGGCGCTGCGGGGCCGCTTCACCCCCATGGACATCGAGTGGGCCAAAGATGGCCTCACCGGGGAGCTGTTTATCGTGCAGGCCCGCCCCGAAACGGTGCAGTCGCAAAAAGGGGCCAACCAGCTGACCACCTATCGCTTCACCCAGCCTGGGGCGCAGCCCGAGCCTCTGGTGCGGGGACGGGCCGTAGGCGAGGCCATTGGCCAGGGCACAGCCCGCGTCATTTTGGATGTGCGCCGCTCGGATCAGTTTCAGGCCGGCGAGGTGCTGGTGACCGAAAAAACGGATCCCGACTGGGAGCCAATCATGAAAAAGGCCAGCGCCATCGTCACCAACCAGGGGGGCAGAACTTGCCATGCGGCCATCATCGCCCGCGAGCTGGGGATCCCGGCCATTGTGGGCTGCGGCAACGCCACGCAGGTGCTGCACTCTGGCGATCCCATCACCGTCTCCTGCGCTGAAGGGGAAGAAGGGCGGGTCTACCCGGGCCTGTTGCCCTATGAGGTGACGGAGATCCCGCTGGAGGAGCTGCCCCGTCCCCGCACCCAGCTGATGATGAATGTGGGCAACCCAGAAAAAGCCTTCGGCCTCAGCGGGATCCCTTGCGATGGCGTGGGGCTGGCGCGGCTGGAGTTCATCATTGCCAACCACATTCAGGTCCACCCGCTGGCTTTGCTCAACTACGAGCAGGCGGTGAAAGAGGAGCCGCGCCTGGCAGAGCTCACCGCCCAGTATGCCGACAAGCCGGAGTACTTTGTGGACAAGCTGGCCCAGGGGGTGGCCACCATTGCTGCCGCCTTTTACCCCAAGCCGGTGATCGTGCGGCTGTCGGATTTCAAAAGCAACGAGTATGCCCACCTGTTGGGGGGATCCCGCTACGAACCCCACGAGGAAAACCCGATGATCGGCTGGCGGGGGGCTTCCCGCTACACGGATCCCCGCTACCGCGAGGGCTTTGCCTTGGAGTGTCGGGCCATGAAACGGGTGCGGGATGAGATGGGCCTGACCAACGTGATCTTGATGATCCCCTTCTGCCGCACGCCGGAAGAGGGGCACAAGGTGCTGGAGGAGATGGCCCGCCATGGCCTGGTGCGGGGAGAAAACGGCCTGCAGGTGTACGTGATGTGTGAATTGCCCAGCAACGTCATCCTGGCCGACGCGTTTTGCCAGATCTTCGACGGCTTCTCCATCGGCTCCAACGACCTCACCCAGCTCACTCTGGGCCTGGATCGCGACTCAGCCCTGGTGGCCCACCTTTTTGACGAGCGCAACGAGGCCGTCAGGCGGATGATCGCCCAGGTGATCCAGACGGTGAAAAGCCATGGCCGCAAGATCGGCATCTGCGGGCAGGCCCCCAGCGACTACCCCGACTTCGCCCGCTTCCTGGTGCAGGCGGGGATCGATTCCATCAGCCTCAACCCCGATTCCCTGTTGAAAACCCTGCTGGTGGTGGCCGAAGCAGAAGCGGCTGGCACCCGGTGAGCCCAAAGCCGGCCCAGAGACGTGCGCGGGGATCCCGTCTCCTGAGTTACAATCTCTTCTGCTGTGTTCCCATCCCCATCGATGATCCACGAACTCTCCATGCCGGCCCTCAGCTCCACCATGGAAACGGGCAAGATCGTCACCTGGCTTAAGAACCCCGGCGACCGCGTGGAGAAAGGAGAAAACATCCTGGTGGTGGAGTCGGACAAAGCGGACATGGACGTGGAGTCCTTCCACAGCGGCATCCTGGCCAGCATCCTGGTGCCGGCAGGGGAATCAGCCCCGGTGGGCGCCCCCATCGCCCTGATTGCCGAAAGCGAGGCAGAAGTGGCCCAAGCTCAGGAAAAAGCCAAGGCCCTCGCTGCTGGCGTTACCCCTGCGGCTCCACCTAGCGCAGACCGCGCCTCTGCAGCTCAGCCGACAAGTCCTGCCCCTGCGGCAACCCCCACCTCTACACTGCCAAATGGATCGGATGGCGCCGGATCCCAGCGGATCGTGGCTTCCCCGCGGGCGAAAAAATTGGCGGAGAGCCTGGGGATCGATCTGCGCACCGTGCGCGGCTCTGGCCCCAATGGTCGCATCGTCGCTGAAGACGTGGAGCGGGCAGCGGCCCTTTCCGCTCCTGCAGTGGCTGCCCCCTCTGCTCCAGCCCCTACGTCCCCAACTCCTGCGGCTGTCCCCTTGGGAGAAACGGTTCCCCTCAGCACTTTACAAGCGGCGGTGGTGCGCAATATGAACGCCAGCCTTGGCGTGCCGGTGTTCCACGTCGGCTACACCATCACCACCGACAACTTGGATCACCTCTACCAACAGGTAAAGCCTAAGGGGGTGACCCTGACGGCCCTTTTGGTCAAAGCGGTGGCCCTGACCCTGGAGAAGCACCCCCTTCTGAATGCCAGCTACACAGAAGGCGGGATCCACTACAAAGCCGATATCAACATCGCGGTGGCGGTGGCCATGGAGGATGGCGGGCTGATCACTCCTGTCCTAAAGCAAGCCAACCGGCTGGATCTGTATGAGATCTCCCGCCGCTGGAAGGATCTGGTGGAGCGGGCGCGGCGTAAGCAACTGCAGCCAGAGGAGTACACCAGCGGCACCTTCACCCTCTCCAACCTGGGCATGTTTGGGGTGGATCGCTTCGACGCCATTTTGCCGCCTGGCCAAGGGGCCATTTTGGCCATCGGCGCTTCTCGCCCCACGGTGGTGGCGACGCCGGAAAAAGCCATTGCCATCCGTTCCCAAATGCAGGTGAACCTCACCTGCGATCACCGTGTCATCTACGGGGCTCATGCGGCGGCTTTCCTGCAGGATCTGGCCCAGTTGTTAGAACAAAATGTGGGATCCCTGACGTTGTAGCAAGCCCACCCGGCGATTCAGTAGGGGGGAATAATCCCCCTCGGTCGTGGGGAAAGAGTTGCCTCTGTAGGGTTAACCTCGGGATCCGACTCAGGCTCTTCTGGGGCAGGCATTTCTCGGCGCACCTCTTGGTCTTGTACCACCTGAAAAATCAGGGTAAAGGGGCGACCTACCTCCGCCGCCACAAATTCCTCCAGCAAAGTCACCTGCCTGGGGGTAACCGGCTCGTCTGCTCGTACCGACAGCACTACTTCTGGGGGATTGACCACCCAGTTAAACTCGCTGCGCAATAGGGTTACCCGTTGGAAGGTGATGGTTCTGTTTAGCAAGGCGGTTCGTAGCGCCCATTCCAACCGAGATTGATACAGCAGTTGAGTCATACTGGCTGCCAGCGGCACCAGCAACACCATCACCAAACCGAACATCCACACCAATCCAGAACGGGCCTTGTGCAAGGGGGCGTAGCCCATCAGCAAAAACGTAACCATGCAAGCCAGGGCAATCCCCAACAGGTTGGTGGAATAGAGCAGGGTTGCTCCTAGGCTGATCTCCCAGTCGGCATAGGCCAGTCCCAAACCAATCACACACACCGGCGGCATTAAGGCCACAGCAATCGCAACCCCTGCCAAACTGTCGGCGATCTCTTTGCGCACCCTAGCAAAAGCGCCAATTCCCCCTGCTGCTAGCGCCACTCCCAAATCCAACAGGTTGGGTTGAGTGCGGGCCAAAATTTCGCTGCCCCAATTGGGAAGACCTACCCACCACCCCAGCAGGAAAGACACCCCCACCCCAATACCAGTTCCCACGGTCAAAGACAGGATGCCTGTACGAAACAAGACCACATTCCCATCTAAAGCCCCCATGGCCATGCCGCGAATCGGCAGCATCAAAGGAGCCACGATCATCGCCCCAATGATCACGGCCGGGCTATTGGCCAGTAACCCCAACGTGGCAATCACACAGGAGCCGAGCACCAACATCAAGTAGTTCAGGCTGAGGCGAGACTCCCGCATCAATCCCACCATCAACTCGGCATATTCTTCTGGAGTGACCAGTGGTGGCCGCCAGCGGAGAGGCTGTGGCCAACCCTGGGGTGAGGGAACCAAGCCGGTTTCTGAGCTGCTGCTAGTAGAAGGAGGGATCCTGTTCATATCCATGATTGGGTTCCCGGTCTTGGGTCTCCTTGGCGGTGTCAGGAACACACCAGCCTCGGGCTTTCAGCAGTCTAACTTGGTGGAGAGCCGCTACTCAGGATCCCCCTTTGGGAGAGTGGCGCATCAAATCTTGTACGGCCTCGGCATGGTAAGAGCTGCGGGTGAGAGGGGAGGACACCACCTGCAAAAAGCCCAGCTCTTCCCCCACCCGTCGCCAATGGTCGAACTCTTCGGGGGGAACGTAGCGCTCCACCGGCAGGTGTTTGGGGCTGGGCGCCAGGTATTGGCCGAGCGTGAGGATGTCACAACCCACCCGGCGCAGATCCCGCATCACCTGCAAGATCTCCTCGGCAGTTTCTCCCAGGCCCAACATCACCCCCGACTTGGTGTACAGGCCAGGATCCCATTGCCGTGCCAACTCCAACAGCTTGAGGGAGCGCTCGTAGTTCCCTTGCGGGCGTACACGGCGATAGAGGCGGGGCACCGTTTCGGTATTGTGGTTGAGCACCGTCGGTCGGGCGGCCAAGATCTGCTGCAGCGCCTGCCAGTTACCACATAGGTCTGGGATCAAGACCTCGATGGTGGTCTGGGGCATGCGGCGGCGGATTTCCGCAATGCAGGCAACAAACTGGCCGGCTCCCCCATCGGGCAGGTCGTCCCGATTCACTGATGTAATTACCGCATGGCGCAACCCCAAGCGCTCCACTGCTTCCGCCACCCGCCGGGGTTCGGTGGCATCCAGGGGCAGGGGGCGTTTGGTGAAGTCGATATCACAGTAGGGGCAGGCGCGGGTACAGGCCGGGCCCATGATCAAAAAGGTGGCGGTGCCGTTGGCGAAGCACTCCCCCAAGTTGGGACAGGAAGCCTCTTCGCAAACCGTGTTTAGGCCCAAGTCCCGCAGCAGTTGTTTGACGGATCCCACCCGTTGAGGGGCCTTGGCCCGCAGCCAGGAGGGTTTGCCGCCAGGAGAAGAAGAAACAACGGTCAAAGAAGTGCTCCAACACAAAACAGCGGCGACGGTATCACTCAGCTTAGCCTGCCATTTGGCCCCCTTGAATTTGGACAAAGCCAATTTCCCGGCCCAATTGATCCCTAGCGCCTCGGAAGCAAGACCCAAAACACGGCATACTGGAAAGCAAATGTCGAGCGATAGGGATCCCACATGGTTGTTGCTGCTCCTCCCTCTCTGGAACAACTTGCCATCAACACGATTCGCTTTTTGGCGGTGGATGCTGTTCAGAAGGCCAACTCCGGCCACCCTGGCCTGCCGATGGGAGCAGCACCCATGGCCTATGTGTTGTGGCAGCAGTTCATGAAGTTCAACCCCCGCAACCCCAAGTGGGTGGATCGGGATCGCTTTGTGCTCTCGGCGGGGCACGGCTGCATGCTGCAGTACGCGCTGCTGCACCTGACCGGCTTTGATGTAAGCCTGGAGGACATTAAGCAGTTCCGCCAGTGGGGATCCAAAACCCCCGGCCACCCGGAAAACTTTGAAACTCCGGGGGTGGAGGTGACCACCGGCCCGCTGGGGCAAGGGGTGGGTAACGCGGTTGGGCTGGCGATTGCCGAGGCCCATCTGGCCGCCCGCTTCAACAAGCCCGGCCACACCATTGTGGATCACTACACCTACGTGATCTTGGGGGATGGCTGCAACATGGAGGGGGTGGCTTCCGAAGCAGCTTCTTTGGCCGGCCACCTGCAACTGGGCAAGCTGATCATGCTCTACGACAGCAACCACATCTCCATCGACGGCAGCACAGAAATCGCCTTTACGGAAGATGTGGGCAAACGCTATGAAGCCTACGGCTGGCATGTGCAAAAGGTAGACGACGGCAACCACGACTTGAAAGGGATCGCCGAGGCCATCCAGAGAGCCAAGGAAGTCACCAACAAGCCTTCTTTGATCATTGTCGAGACCACCATCGGCTACGGATCCCCCAACAAGGCCGGCAGCGAGAGCGTCCATGGGGCACCCCTGGGGCCGGAAGAGGTGAAGCTCACCAAACAAAACCTGGGTTGGCCTCTGGAGCCGGAGTTTTACATTCCCGACGAGGTGCTGGCCCACTTCCGCCAGGCCATCGAAAAAGGGGCCAAGGCCGAGGCCGAGTGGAACGAGCGCTTCGCCGCCTACGAGAAGGCTTACCCCGAAGAGGCCGCCGAGTTCAAGCGCATCATGGCCGGGGAGCTGCCGGTGGGCTGGAAAGAAGCGCTGGCCCCCATTGCCGAAACCGGCAGAGAATCCACCCGCAACCTCTCCAAGTTTTGTCTGAATGCCTTGGCCAAAGCGGTGCCGGAACTGCTGGGGGGATCCGCAGATCTCGCCCACTCCAACATGACTTATCTAAAGGGGATCCCAGAGTTTCAGGCCGGCTCTTACGAGGGGCGTAACTTCCGCTTTGGGGTGCGGGAACACGGCATGGGAGCCATTGCCAACGGCATGGCGCTTCATGGAGGTCTCATCCCTTACGACGCCACCTTTTTGATCTTCACCGACTACATGCGGCCTGCCATCCGCCTGTCCGCCCTCTCGCAGGTGCGGGTGCTGCACGTCATGACCCACGACTCCGTCGCCTTGGGAGAAGATGGCCCCACTCACCAGCCGGTGGAAACTTTGGCCTCCCTGCGGGCCATTCCCAATCTCTATGTGCTGCGCCCGGCAGATGCCCGCGAAACGGTGGGATCCTACCAGGTGGCCCTAGAAGCCAAGACCACCCCTTCTGTGCTGGTGTTCACCCGGCAAGCCGTCAACCCGGTGGAAGGCACCTCTGTTGAAGGCGTAGCCAAAGGGGCCTATGTGGTGGTGGATGCCCCCAATCCAGAGCTGATCTTGATCGCCACCGGCTCTGAACTGGAGCTGGCGGTGAAAGCTGCAGCCCAACTAAAGCAGGAAGGCCGGGCGGTGCGGGTGGTCTCTATGCCCTGTATGGAGCTGTTTGAGGCCCAGCCCCAGAGCTACCGCGATTCCGTTCTGCCCCCCAACGTCACCAAGCGCGTCTCCGTCGAGGCAGGCTGCACCTTCGGCTGGCACAAGTACCTGGGGTTTGAGGGGGTGGCCATTGGCATCGACCGCTTTGGCGCCTCTGCCCCCGGCCCGGTGTGCATGGAGAAGTTCGGCTTCACGGTGGAAAACGTGGTCAACACTGCCCGCCGGCTGCTGGGCTGAGGGCACTTTACCCCTTCCTCGGCGCCTTCAAGGGGCTCAGCAGGGATCCCTTCTCTGCTGGGCTTTTTTCCCTGTTGAGCCTGCTGCCCAGCGGCGTGACCCGGACAGGCGTAGCGAACCTCGCATCAACCAATCAGCAGGACTTCCAAAGCATCCGGATCTGCTTCTTTCTGTAGGGCAGCCATGGCGGAGAACGCAGTCGAGGGCGGCTTCCTGCCCCGCAGACAACACCTTTGCCTTGAGGACATCTTCAACCATGGCGGGGATGATCCTTGAAGGCAAGTTGGAAGTCGAGCAGGCTGCCACCATCGCCTTGAAATCGCCTTGAAGAAGAAACTTTGGCTTCCGCTGCCGTGCTGAGGTGCTTGTGCCGGCTGCAGACACAAACAGCTTTGCCTACTGTTTGCCTACTGTAGGAACCCCGCCAGTAAAATCACCGCGGCTCCCACGGCAGCCAAAATCGTCAGCGCCCGGCCCGCGTCGGCACTGCCCTTCCACGAGAAGTTTTTCTCCGACTTTTTCGGTTCTGCTGGCATGGCCATGCCTCCCTTTGCATTGCCAACTCTAACTTAACTTCCCCCCCACGGGATCTTAGCTGGTTGGGGCATACCCTGGAAAAAACAGCAGCCATCTGGCCCGGCCAGCCGTTTTTGGGAACAATACAAGCAGGCAAGGGATCCAACTCCCACCAGTCTGGAAGCACATCCTGAGGCGAAAGCCATGAGCTATGCAGAACGGAGCAAAAGAATGGTTTTGACGTTGGCGACTCTGCTGGGCGGCTGGGTTGGCGGAGGGTTGTTGCAGGGATCCCTCTGGGTTGCCGCTCAGCCTACCTTCCAAACCGTGCCGTTGCCGCGCCTGCCTGTGGGTGTCGATCAATCGGTCTTCGATCGCCCGGTAGCCCGCTTTAACCCCAACCTACCTGCCGAGCTGGTGATCCGCAATCGCACAGGTCTGCCTTTGGAATACGGCTTTACCGATCCCCGTCAGAAGGTCTCGGAACTGCCTGCCGGCGAAACGTTGCGCCTGAGCAACCTGTTGATCCCCAATTGCATGGCCATCAACACGCCGATGTTGGCTCCTGTGGGCTA
The DNA here is from genome assembly GCF_047502655.1 of Synechococcus sp. R5-12. NCBI lineage: Bacteria > Bacillati > Cyanobacteriota > Cyanophyceae > Synechococcales > Synechococcaceae > Synechococcus > Synechococcus sp. R5-12. The sequence goes on from NZ_JANSIM010000031.1 coordinate 18,108, forward strand.
CCAGGTGAGCGTGGATCCCTTGAATGTGATCACCGTAGAGGTGCGGCTGGTCAACGATGTCTCCGGCGACCACTGCCTCGATCTGCAAGCGACAGGGGCTATTTTTGTGAATTGAGATGAGCTGATACCCATCGATTACCCATCGAACACAAGTTAAGTCAAATCCTTCAAAGGGATCCCTTACATCCTCACCTACAGTCATCTTCTGGCCTTTGCCAGGATGGACATGGGATCCCACACGGTAGATGGCAGTTGACTTTGCCCGGTTTTGACGCTGGGATTGAGTCTATTGGAGAGCCGATCAGAGGCTTAGGCGTATCGACAGGGGCCATCCCCTGTGACAGGATTCGAACAGGATATGAACAGGATATCGAGGCCGATGTTCTGCCGGACTCTGTTTAGCCTTTCTCTGGGCTTGTTGCCTGTGTAGTCTGTCTGTACTCTATCTTTTTCTTGGATGGTCTCATGAGCGATAACTTGTATTCCTGGTTTCCCCGGGCCTTGGTGATCGGTGCTGCGGTTGTGGGGTTGTCGAGCTTGCCTGCAAGGGCTCAGCAAATTACGGATCCCAGCCCAGCTCAAGCGGCCACCAATGTTGAACCTACCTCCCCAATCTCGGCTTCTTTCCGCAGCCAAGATGGCGTCAGCGTGCGCCCGGAAACGGTGAGGGTTTTTGTGGATGGTCAAGATGTCACGTCCCAGTCGGTGATCACCCGCGATTTCTTCACCTATCGCCCTGCCCAACCTCTGCCGCCGGGGCGTCGGGAAGTCTTGCTGGAGTTCACCAATACCCAGGGGGTGACCCGCCGCGTGACCTGGAGCTTCACCGTGGGTAGCCCTGTCCGCGCTTCCATCGACCTGGTGGATCACAATGCCGGCAGTCGCCCCTTGGCAGCCGGGGAAATCCTGCTGGTTACCGTCAAAGGCACTCCTTCCAGCCGGGTGACGGTTTACCTCATCCAGGATGGACGGCAAGTGCAAACCCTGCCGGCTCAGGAAGTTTCCAGCGGCACCTATGTAGTGAACGCCCTAATCGAGGCGAAAGATACCACCCGGGAAGGGATCGTCGTCGCCCGCTTGGAAAATGGTGGCCAAGTGCGCTTCATGACCGCCGAACAACCGGCCCGCCTGATCGAAGGGGCCACCGGGGGCATCCAGCGGCTGACCACCCAAGAGGTTTCCGCCACGGTCAGCGCCCCCAGCCCCCTCTTGCCTCAAATCACCAACCTGCAGGATGGGGATCGGGTTTCCGGTTCTTCGTTTACGCTGCAGGGCACTACAGCTCCCAATGCTTCGGTGCGGGTGAATGTAACGGCTTCGACCTCTCTGGGCGGCATCATCAGCGCCCAACAGACCGTGACCAACCAAACGGTGCAGGCAGATGCCCAGGGCCGTTTCACCATCACCGTTCGGCCTCCCATTCCGGCCTCTGGCACGGTGTATCAGGTGAATCTCACGGCCACTTCCGGCAACCAAACCAGCCCAACGGTAACCCTGCGCCTTACCCAGCAGTAGGGGTTCAAGGGATCCCAGCCCATCCCGATAGACTTCCCCCCACCCATCAGGGGATCTGGAAATCCTGGCATGTCCAGCAGTTCAGACTTCCCTCTCTCCCCTGGGAGAAGAGCTGGGGGTGAAGGCTCTATCATCTTCAATTCCCAGGGATCCCTTGCCGGCTTGTAGGGGAGTTTTGGATAGAGGAGACTGCATTTGCCAGCGCCACAGGATCCCGGCCACGATCAGGGTGGGCAAAACGATCATCACGACCACCACTGGCATTTGCTCCGGCAAGGCCAAGTAAGGGCCACCATACTTGATGGCTATGCTGATTCCGGCGGCAGCCAGCATCAACTTCAGGGCAAACCAGACTGTTTTTTGATTCATGACTTATGGTCACTAAATTCACGATGGGCTAGGGTTGCTGACCATGGCAGTGAGAATGCCGGCAATGGTTTCCAGCTCCTCAGGTACTCGATACAGCGTTAAGTCTTGTTTGATCATCTGCTGATGGGCAAGAATTTGTCCGAACTGCCAGATAGACCCCATCGTCACTGCACCGTAGATCTGAGCCTGCTGCTCCACCTGCGCCAGGGCAATCATTTCTACAGCCATTTGCACAAAGGCTCGCGTTAGATCGTCCTTTTTGGCTTCAACCACCAGCAGGATGTTCTTCCCTCGCAACAGATAATCGAGGCTGCCCTTCAACCAATTGTTGACCATCAGGGGATACTCCAGCCGCAAAGGAACTCGACAATGGAGAGCCACTTCGGTCAGCACAGGAGCCACCAGCAATTCCCGCCGCGCTGTTTCGCTGGTGAGGCTAACCAAAGGTAACAATTGTCGGATCCGATCTTTCAAAACTGGGGTTTGCGGCGGCGCAGGGGCAACAGGCCATGTCCACTCCCCAATTTCCAGTCGATAGCCAAACTGAGCCAAGATTTCATCCGGCTCGTAGGGCATCTCAAAATAAGAGCGAAAAGTATAGGATTCGTCTTCTTTAAGAATGGAGATGTTCAGCATGGAGTTCAGGAGAAACCACGCTCAGTCTGGCACAGCTAGGGCTGCTTCAATCCGCTCTTTCAGGGTGGTCACCACTTCTTCAATGGGAATTTCCGTGGCTTGGCCGCTGGCCCGCTCGCTGAGTTCCACCTTGCCTTGTTTGAGGCTGCGCCCCGTGGTGAGGCGATAGGGGATCCCGATCAGATCCGCATCTTTGAATTTCACCCCGGCCCGCTCGTCCCGGTCATCCCAGAGGGTCTCGATGCCGGCAGCAGCGAGATCTTGCACCAGTTTTTCCGCCACGCTCATCTGCTCGGCGTCGGAGATGTTGGGCACCACCACCACTACGTGATAGGGGGCAATGGCCACGGGCCAGATGATCCCGTTGGCATCGTGGGACTGTTCCACCGCCGCCTGGGCCAAGCGGGATACCCCAATGCCATAACAGCCCATCCAGAGGGGCTGCTCGGATCCCTGTTCGTCGGTAAAGGTGGCCCGCATTGGCAGCGAGAACTTGAGGCCTAGCTGAAAGATATGGCCGATCTCGATGCCACGGGCCGTTTCCAGGATCTGGTCGGGGTTGAGCAAACACCGATCCCCCGCCTGTGCCTTGCGCACATCCACCACTTCCGGCAGGGGATATTGCTCGCCCCAGTTGGCCCCCACCACGTGCTGCCCCACCTGGTTGCCGCCGGTTACGAAGTTCTGCAGCAGGGCTGCCGTCTGGTCGGCCAAGCGCAGGATCTGGGGGGCAAGGTTTTTTTGCCGGCCCAGACAGCTATCCGGCAAGTCGGGGGCAATGTAGCCCACCGGGATGGGATCCCCCTGCCAACTGTTTTGGATCTCGGCATCGGCCAAGGCGAGCTTGAGCAATTTGCTGGCTTGGTAGCGCTCTGCCAGGCGGCTGAGGTGGTTGGCCAGTTTGACCTCATTGACTTCTTGATCCCCGCGGATGCTGAGCAGCACTGCCACCCGCAGGCCGTTGTCGTAGAGGGCTTGGTAGAGGACGTTTTTAACGATCAGGGTAGAGGAGATTTTTAGGAAAGCGGCCAGCTTCTCGATGGTTTCGGTTCCCGGCGTATCCAGAACCTGGAAGGCGGTGTAGGGAGACTCTGCCGCTGGCGGCGGGATGGAGACAGCCTTTTCCACATTGGCAGCATAGGAGCCATCGGGCGTGTAGAGGATCTCATCTTCTCCCGCAGAGGCCAGCACCATAAACTCCTGCGAGGCCGCCGATGGACCCCCGATTGCCCCCGCATCGGCATCCACCACGCGAAACTCCAGCCCACAGCGCCTGAGGATGCGGCTATAGGCTCGGTACATATCTTGGTAGGTCTGGCGCAGGCTTTCCTCGTTGGCGTGGAAGGAATAGGCGTCTTTCATGATGAATTCCCGCCCTCGCATTAGGCCAAAGCGGGGCCGAATCTCATCCCGAAACTTGGTCTGGATCTGATAGAGGGTTTGGGGCAATTGCCGGTAAGAACGGATCAGGTCGCGGGCCAGCAGGGTGATCACCTCTTCGTGGGTGGGGCCGAGGCTCTGTTCCCGCCCCTGCCTGTCCTTGAGGGCAAACATGATCCCCTCGGCTTGGGTGTACACATCCCATCGCCCCGATTCCCGCCAGATCTCCGCCGGCTGCAACTGGGGCAGCAGACACTCTTGCCCACCGATGGCGTTCATCTCCTGGCGAACGATCTCCGAGATCTTTTGCAGCACCCGCCAGAGGAGCGGCAGATAGGTGTAGATCCCTGGGGAGAGCCGCCGGATAAAGCAGCCCCGCAGCAGCAATTTGTGGCTGGGCAACTCGGCCTCGACGGGATCCTCCCGCAGCGTGACAAACAGCATCTGGCTCAGTCTCTGGCTTTGTTGCATCCCTTCCCTCCCTCTGAGGACTCCTCCCGCTCGCACGATCAGCTCAAACTTTCCCGCCCTGTTTGGGATCCCCTGCCCGAGAACACAGGCCTGACCGGCAGGCCAACCTGAAGTGCCTTGATGAAGCTAGACAGAGGCCAGCGTCCGCCGCTTGGTGACCATCTGGTACACCTCGATGATGTCGCCTTCCTGCCAGGATTGGAACTTGTCGATGCCGATCCCACACTCGAAGCCGGCAGCCACCTCCCGCACGTCGTCCTTGAAGCGCTTCAGGGAGTCTAGACGACCTTCGTAAACTACCTCCCCTTTGCGACGAACTCGCACCAGAGCATTGCGCTGCACCTTGCCCGAGAGCACATAGCTGCCGGCAACCGCACCGCGCCCGATGGGGATCACCATGCGCACCTCCGCCTGACCCAGCGGCTCCTCTACTTCTTCCGGCTCCAGCAAGCCCTCCATCGCTGCCCGCAGATCGTCCAGCAGGTTGTAGATGATGTCGTACTCCCGCACGTCCACACCCTTGTCATCGGCAGCCTGACGGGCGCCGGGGGCCAGGGTAGTGTTGAAGCCGAGGATGATGGCGTCGCTGGCCGCAGCCAAATCCACGTCGGTTTCCGTGATCTCGCCAGGGGCCGCCAGCAGAACCCGCAGCTGGACTTCCTCTTGGGGCAAGTCCCGCAACGCTGTCTGGATGGCTTCGGCGGATCCCTGGACATCCGTCTTGATGATCAAGTTCAACTCCTTGAGCTGACCTTCTTGGGCTTTGGCGGAAACGCTACCCAAGCTCACGCGACGAGACAGCAGCGCCTGTTGTAGACGGGTTTGCCGCAGCACCTCCGCCCGCTCTTGGGCAATGCGACGGGCCTCTTTTTCGTCGGTGTAAACCTGGAACTCATCGCCGGCTGCCGGGACTTCATCCAAGCCCAGCAGTTGTACCGCCGAAGACGGCCCAGCTTCCTGCAACCGCTGGCCGCGGTCGTCCATCATCGCTTTGACCCGGCCCAGCACTGCGCCGGCCACCAGGGTATCCCCCACCCGCAGGGTGCCGTTTTGCACCAACAAAGTGGCCACTGGCCCGCGGGCTTTGTCCAAGTGGGCCTCGATCACCGTGCCGCGAGCGGGACGATTGGGGTTGGCCTGCAGCTCCGCCACATCGGCCACCAATAGGATCATCTCCAGCAGAGCATCCAGGTTACGGCGGGTGAGAGCGCTCACCTCCACCATGGGCGTGTCGCCACCCCACTCCTCTGGCAATAGGCCGTGCTCCGCCAACTGCTGCTTGATGCGCTCCGGCTGGCTGCCGGGCTTGTCGATCTTGTTGATGGCCACGATGATCGGCACCTGAGCCGCCCGCGCATGGCTGATCGCTTCCAGAGTTTGCGGTTGTACCCCATCGTCGGCGGCCACCACCAAAACCGCAATGTCGGTGACGCGGGCTCCCCGGGCGCGCATGGCGGTAAAAGCCTGGTGGCCAGGAGTATCCAGGAAAACGATGCGCCGCTTCTGGCCTTCAAAGTTCACATCCACATGGTAGGCACCGATGCGCTGGGTGATCCCGCCAGCCTCTCCCTGCGCCACTTTGGTGTCGCGGATGGCATCGAGGAGGGTGGTTTTGCCGTGATCCACATGGCCCATGATGGTCACCACCGGCGGACGCGAGACCAGATGGTCGATGTCCTCCACGTCCAGCATTTCGGTTTTTTTAGCCTCGGGTTCTGCCTTGGGCCGGCGAATCTCGTAGCCCAACTCTTTGGCCACCGACTCGGCCAGCGACTCATCCAAGACCTGGTTGATGGTCACCATCACCCCCTTGAAAAAGAGGGTTTTGATGATCTCAGTTTCGGCCACGCGCAGGCGATGGGCCAATTCCTGAACGGTGAGGCTGCCATCCAAGAGCAACACCTTCTCTTCGGGCAAGGGCTCTGTCCCGCTAGCGCGATCGGCAGCACCAGCCTCAGCGGAGGTAGGTTGCTGCTGCAAACGGGCAGCAGGGCGGGGGCGGGCAGAGGGAGCAGCCGTTGCCGCGGGTGGGCGATAGGAAGGAGGCTTGGCGGTGGGGCGAGCCAAGGGCTTGAGGGCGTTCAGCTCAGCCTGCTTGACCGCTGAAATGATGGTCATGGGATCCAAATCCAAACCATCTCCATCTCCTTCCCCCCGTCTCCGACTGCGTTTGCGTTTGGCTTGGACGCGGGCAGCCCGCCGACTGAGAGCTTGTAGCTCGTCGTCCTCTTCTTCTTCCGTTTTGCGCTTGACCTTGGGTGGGGTAGGTCTTACGGGAGCCTCCGCCAACACTGGGCTGGGACGTTCCCCAGGGATTCTTTCTGGCAAGGGAGAGGCAGCATCTGGGTCAGGGGGAGCCGGCTTGACCACAGGACGGGTAGGGGGCCCCACCAATTCCATCCGCCGCTGCGGACGAGGAGCTTCACCGACTTTGCTGCTGCTGACACTGTCTTCTTTGGTTGCCGGGGAGCGCGTGCCAGGGCGAACGGGTGCGCTCACCAGTTGTGGACGGGGGCGCTGCGCAGGTGGAGGAGAAGGAGCTTTTTCTTCCGCAGGCTGAGGGGCACGGGCGCGGCTGGGGGATGGTGCTTCTGAGGGGCTGGGGCGACTGGGCTCGGGAGCTTTTTGCGGCGGTTCAGGCCGCTCTGCCGGCGGTTTTGTCCCGGAGGTAGCTCGTTGAGGGGGGGTGAGCACAGTTGGGCGCTTGGCCACAGAACTGGGCTCGGAGCTGCTGGCTTTGGCCGCGGCAGACTCAGAGGGAGTGGGAGGGGTTGCCGGTTGAGAAACAGTCTCCGGCTTTTGGGTGGCCTCAGACGAGCGGACAAGAGGGGTAACCTGCCGCCGCGGTGGGCCTATGAGCTGAGCACCACCAGCCGATCCCTTTTCGGGGGAGACTCGCTCAGGTCGAGACAGCGAGGGCTTGGCAGCCGGCGGAGTTTCAGCCGTCTTGGCCTCGCCAACTGGGGCTTGCTGCTGAACGGGCGTGGGCCGACGAATGCCGACGATCGCGCTAGCGGTGCCGGGCGCTTTCTGCTGAGGGCGCTCACCGACTTTGGCTTCAGCAGGAGGCTCCGGCGGGAGGTTTTCAGATGGGGGTTTGGGCCGGGGTTGAGGAGGCTTCACAATGCGGGAGGCGCCCAGCTTGCTGCGCACCAACTCAGCCTGCTCCGGAGAAATGGTGCTGCTGTGGGTTTTGAAAGGGATCCCCAGTTGCTCACAAACCTCCAGCACATCCCGACTGTCACGCCCCATCTCACGGGCAATATCATAAATTCGAACTTTATCGGTCATTCGTCTGCTAGCCTCTGCTCCTTTACTTCTCGTCAGTTTTACTATCCAAACTCAATGGGAACCAAGTTATTGGGTTGAGCCGAACCTTTCGGGCTTGCGGGGGCTTCCTCCGGCGCATCGAGAACAGCTCGGCAATCCTCCGGGGATCCGGCCTGAAGGGAACCCAGGTCTGAAGCTGCTCTGGCAACATCCACAGGGGACATCCAGTAAAGCAACCGAGGAAGAACGAGCAAATGTCAACAGCGCCTCCAGAATAACCTCTCTGCAGTTCATCCCACTTGGCCTCAGTTTTCCAGCCAACTCCCATTCTGACAGTTGAGAGGGGCTGCCGTGTGGTTCGCAACTTAGCGAACCTGAAGAGGCGCTTTGAATATCTTACCTACATTGGGAATACCTCTAAGGCTCAGGCTTTTGGAGGAGATGTCCCTGGGAACCTTGCTCAAGAGAATCCAGCAGCCGTTGGAACAACGAGTCAGGCACCGGTGCCTTGAGGGCTCGGTTTATCTGTTGCTTGCGCCGGGCTGCTTGCAGACATTCCAGCCGCCGACAGACATAGGCAGAGCGCCCCATACCCCCGCCCAAAAGCACTTGGTGGGAATCAAATTGTCTGACCAGCCGCCACAGTTGTGAGCGAGGAAACAACTGGCGACACCCTACACAACGACGCAGCGGATCGGCACCCGGCAAGAGACTCTATCCTGCTGGTACACTACAAGCAAGCCCTATCTAGCCTACTCCAAATCTGGCGCCTGCGATCGCAGAAACTCAAAGAAATACTCCACCAACTGGGGATCCCGCCACCCTCTGGCTGTTTCTTCCCGCAAGATGCTTATGGCCTCTTGAACGGTGAACGCTCGCTTGTAAGGTCGCTCTGAGGTGAGGGCGTCGTAGATGTCGATGATCTGAAAGATGCGGGCCACCAGGGGGATCTCTTCCCCCTTGAGGCCGTCGGGATAACCGCTGCCATCCCAACGCTCGTGGTGGTGGCGGATGAGGGGCAACACCTCTTTCATGGTGCGCAGTGGGCGGCAGATTTGCTCCCCGATCAAGACATGGGATTTCATCACCTCCCACTCTTCCGGCGTATGCTTGCCTGTTTTACCCAAAATGGCATCGGGTATGCCCACTTTGCCGATGTCGTGCAGGTAACCTCCCCATATCAGCACCTTGATCAGGGGACGGGGCAGATGCAAAAACTCGCCGAAGCTCTTGGCCATTTGTGCCAGGCGCTCACAGTGATCCCCGGTGGTGGGATCCCGGCTTTCCACACTGCGGGCAATGGCGAACAGAACCTGAGCAGCATGATCCAAGTCTTCATTGAGGTGCTTTTGGCGAACGAGGGAACGCACCCGCGCCAACAATTCCGACTCGTCAAAGGGCTTGCTCAAGAAATCATCTGCCCCAGCTTCAATACCGCGCACGCGATTTTTGCGATCGCTGGCCGCTGTAACCAATACCACCGGGATCAAACGCGTCTCGTCATTCGCTTTGATGCGTCGACAGACCTCGAACCCATCTAACCCCGGCATCATGACATCCAGCAAGATCAGATCCGGCTGGAAGGTTTTCAACATTTGCAGGGCTTGATTGCCGCTTTCGGCCTCGCTGACCCGATAGCCAATGCTCTGCAGCAGATCCCCCAGCAGCAGGCGGCTGTTGGGCTGATCATCGACGATCAAAAGATGACCGATCTCTGTCTCATCCGCCTCATCCGCAGAAGGTGTGACAGGGATCCCAACTGTCACGGGCATCTTGGGCATCTCGAGTTTGGCGAGTTGGGCACAGGAAAAGCTGGTCACTGCAGGATCCCAGTAGCAACACCTCTACGGTAATCCCATCAGAGAAAAAAGAGCATCAGGCTTTACACTGAGCTGCTCCGGGAAAGGGAAGGGTTTTCTCCCATCAACCCAGGGCTTTGTGAGCAATTGTACAAAGCCTAGATATCCTGGCAGCCTCCTTCTGTTTAGTCTGATACAGATGCTCCGGAGAGTGGATGCCCCAGTCAACTCCCCAGGCTCCTACGTCAGCTTGCCAGTTGAGTGTCGGGCCTGGTATTTGGCCCCCGGAGTACCGGAGAGTGCTGGGTTCTCTATGAATGCAAAATGAATGCAAAGGCCGAGAATTACGGCCCATCAAGAAATTAAGGGGCACAGCAGCAACACTTCTCTGGGAGAGGGGCTGGGGCTGATGGTCTGTTGAGAACGGGCTTGGAGTGGATGCACCTGAACTGGATGGATCCAATCCTAACTTGGGACTCTCGAATCGATTACTTGTTGAGAAAGTCCCCCAGATTGAGGATGGTGTTTTGCTCGCTGACGATGGCTTGGATGTCGTCGGGCAAGTTGCGGACATACTCGAGCTGGATGACGTTCGGGTTGCTGCGCAGCGCTTCCCCTTTGAGGGCGATGGCTTGGGCCTCACCGCTGGCTTTGACAATCATTCGTTGTTTGATGAGTTGAGCCTGCTCTACGCGAAACACTTCTCTTTGCTTCTCTTGCTCGGCAATTTGTTTGGCTTCGATGGCCGACTGAAACTCTTTGGAAAATTCCACATTGCGCAAGAGCAAGCTCTGCAGCACCAGCCCTTCTGGCTGCATTAGGCGAGAGAGCTCAGCGGCAATTTGTTCTTGGATTTCAGCTCGTTGCTCAGAATAAACGCCAATGGCCGAATAGCGGGCGATAACATTGCGCACCACGGCTTGGGAGGCGGGGCGAATAATTTTGTTCAGGTAATCGGGGCCTACATTGCGATGGATTTCGGGAACCCGATCCGGATCCAGGCGATAGCGCACCGAAACATCCAGATCCACCCGTTGCCCATCGGCAGTGAGAGCGGTGAGGGTATCGTCGGCTTTGACGCTGCGCTCTTCACTTCGGCTGGTCATGTTGTAGGTTTGGGTGCGCACATCGTAAAGGGTGGGGAACTGCAGCACCGGAATCAGCAGATGGATCCCCTCGCGGCGGGGAGTCATTTCCACTCCCGTGAGGCGGTTGAAGATGACGGCTTCGTAGCCGGGTTGGACAACCAGCAGACAACGGGGCAGGAGGGTCAGCAGCGCCAAAAGCAGGCCCAGCAGAGGCAGAAAGCGCGAAGTCTTGCGGTCAAGACTAAATGGTCTAGGGCGTCGCATGCGCATGGGCAAGGGCTCCGGGATCCAAGAGCTTTTTTATCTTAAGAGGTGTGCTGGCTAGCTCAGCACCCAGCGCTGCAGGGCAATGCCCAGCAGCAGGCCAAGGCCGCCGAAGCGTACCACCTGCCAAAAGGTAGCGGGGACAGGATTAAACACCTCTAGCACATAAGCCTGCAGGCGTTGCTCCAGTTGACTGGCTTCAGCTTGGATTTCGGCCCATTGTTCAGGGGAAAGCTGGGCTATGCGCTCCAATTCTCTGAGGTCGGCAAGACGAGCCTGGAGACTCTGGAGTTTTTCCTGCAGAGCCTCGAGAGGATCAAAGGGATCGGGATTGGCCGTCACGGCTGGGCTTTTGTGGGGGGGTAGGCTTGGGGAGAACGGGATCCGGCAAATCCGGTTTGGATCTCGTTGAAGGGTTTGGCTTTGATCAGCCCTGGAGGAACGGGATCCAACTTGAAGAGGGCGCGAATAGCGTTTTCCACCTCGGTGATGGGGCGGTTGCCGACGGATTGATAGACGATATTTCCCTCTGGGTCGAAGAGGAGGGTTTGAGGCACTTGTCCGGTGTAGTATTGGCCGCGCTCGTCGCCGGGCAGGAGGGAATCGACGGAATAGGGGATGAAATAGACCCCCAGCCCGTAGCGAACCTGCAGGTTGGCAATGGTGGCGGCGTATTTTTTGCAATCGCTACTGTCATCGATGTAATACACGAGGAGGGCCGGGATCCCTTGCTCTTTTGCCTGCTTCAAGGAAACGCGGGGGGGGATCATGCCGCCGTTGGCCCCGTAGAGGGCAAAGATGTTGCCATCGTAACGGTCGTCGTTGAGCAGGGCGCTGGCGGGAGGGGAAAACCAACCTGTCAAAGCGATGAGCAGAGCCACCAGGAAGATACGAAGCAACAGCATGATCTCATCCTCTTGTAAACTACCCGACTCCGACCGCTAAAGCGGTACGGAGCGGGC
>NZ_JANSIM010000238.1:0-31303 GCF_047502655.1 Synechococcus sp. R5-12
CCCTACGGGTACAGTGCGGGGCTCCTGCGATTTCTAGCTGAAGCGGCCAGTTTTCCGTCCGTCCCAGAGCCATTAGGGGTGCAGCTATAGCCATTCCCAATGGCGAGGAAACCCTTGCGGATCCCAAACTCCCTCTCCCTCAGGGAGAGCGCTTAGAGTAGATCAGTGCTCTCTATGAGTTGTCTTTGTTGTTCTCGGGTGTAAGCCTGTGAGCCTTGCCGCCTCTCCCCCCGATACCGATTTAAGTAGGGATCCCCGCCCGCGGCGAGCCAGCGATTGGCGGCTGCTGCGGCTCCTCTGGCCCTACGCCCGTCGGCACCTGAAGCTACTGTTGGCCGCCTTGGCCTTTCTGCCTCCCTTGGCGCTGGCGGATGCGGTGCAGCCTCTGATCCTACAGCGGGCTCTGGATGGCCCCATTGCCCGAGCGCTGGAACGAGGTGAGGCCGGGATCCTCTCCGACCTTTGGCCCTATGTGGGGCTGTTGATCCTAACGGTACTGGTTCGCTGGCTCTTCCAAGCCCTGGAAGGGTATGTCAGCCAAAAGCTGGGGCAGTTGATGACCCGCGACATCCGCGACGATCTCTTCGCCCACATTCTGGCCTTGCCGGCTCAGTTTTTCGACCGCACCCCGGTGGGTAAGCTGATCACCCGCATCACCAACGATGTGGAAGCCCTGGGAGATGTCTTTTCCACCGGTGCCGTCGGCATCGTCAGCGACCTGTTTACCCTGGGGGTGATCGCGGTGGTCATGCTCAGCCAACGCTGGGATCTGGGCTTGCTGCTGATCTTGATCGTCCTGCCCATCAGCGCTGTTGTCCTCGAGTTGCAGCGCCGCTTTCGGGATGCCAACTTTCGCGTGCGCGAAGAACTCTCCAAGCTGAACTCCTGGATCCAGGAGAACATCTTGGGCATTACCGTGGTGCAACTGTTTCGGCGGGAGCGGCTCAATAGCGAGATTTTTCAAACCATGAACCGCCGCTACATCCGGGAAGTGGATCAAACCATCCTCTATGATTCTGCCCTTTCTGCCGTTTTGGAGTGGGTGTCTTGGCTGGCCGTGGCGGCTTTGCTCTGGGTGGGCGGGCAGCAGGTGATGTCAGCCGGTAGGGGCTCACTTGGAGGGGGATGGACGGGATCCCTGCCCCTGCCCGGGGAACCCCTCACCTTTGGCAGCCTCTACGCCTTTATTCTCTTTTCGCAACGGTTTTTCAACCCGCTGCGGCAGTTGGCCGAAAAGTTCACCGCCCTGCAGGCGGGGTTCACCGCCGTCGAGCGCATCGATGCCATCCTCAGCCTGCCGGTCGCCATCCGGGATCCCGCTCAGCCCCGCCACTTGCCCCCCAATGCCAGAGGAGAGGTGCAGTTCGAGCACGTCTGGTTTGCCTACAACCCCGGGGAGTGGGTGCTCAAAGACCTCACCTTCACCATCCGCCCCGGAGAAAAAGTGGCCCTGGTGGGGCCCACGGGAGCCGGGAAAAGCTCCATCATTCGCTTGCTCTGCCGTCTCTACGACGTAACCCAGGGATCTATTCGCATTGACGGCGTTGATATTCGGGATCTCCCCCAGGCTGAGCTGCACCGCCACCTAGGGGTAATCCTGCAGGATGGATTTTTGTTTTCCGGGGATATCCAGCAAAACATCACCCTAGGAGAGAAGGCAGATCTAGCGGCAGTGGAGCAGGTCGCCCGCCAACTCAACCTGCATGACTTCCTCCGCAATTTGCCCCAAGGCTACGCCACCCCTGTGCGAGAGCGGGGCAGCAACCTCTCCAGCGGCCAGAAACAGCTTATCAGCTTTGTGCGGGCCATGTGGCGGGATCCGAAAATCTTGGTCTTGGATGAGGCCACCGCCAGCCTGGATGTGGGCACCGAAGCCCTCCTGCAATCCGCTCTAGACACCCTGCTGCGGGATCGCACCGCCCTGATCATCGCCCACCGCCTTTCCACCATCCGCGATGTGGATCGCATCTTGGTTCTGCAGCGGGGGGAACTCAAAGAGCAGGGATCCCATGCCGAGCTCATGGCCCTCAGCGGGCTCTATGCCAGCCTCTATCGGCTGCAAGATCTGGGCGGCTAGCAGGGTGCTTCTGCCCAACCGTCAGCGACTGGCGCCAAAGCGAGACCGAATTGCCTTTAGGGTGGTGAAGCTGGCATCCGCGAACGCGATGCGAGCCTTGCAGAGTAACAGATTGCCGTTATCCACGGCAGTGTCTCTCAAGCTGGCCAAACCATCGCCGGCCTGCACCAGGGCACGGCGGCCCCAGTTGGAGAAATTTTTGCTGAGGGTGTTGATCAAGCGTTCCATAGGGATTGGACATTCCGCTCCTTGTCTTCCACCTAGCCTACTCCCCCAGCCGCAGGTATCCACAGAGGGCCATCAAGAAAATTGTTTGTTACAGATTGTTAAAAACTTGCCGTCAAGCCGGCAGACTGGCTATGATAGGGCCCAAGTTTGGCAAGCAATTCAAAGAAAGCGGTTAGCCATGAATCATCGGCCAGAGGTAGTGGAAGGCACAGAGTCCAAGCAGAAGGTGACCCTGTATCTCTCACCTGAGCTGCACCGGAATCTGAAGATTCGGGCTGCCGTGGAGCGGGAGCCGATGTCGGCAGTGGCAGAGAAGGCCATTACCTTCTATCTGCTTCACCCAGAGGTCATTGAAGGGGTACAAGGTAGCGCCTATCGTGTCCATCAATGTCCCAAGTGTAGTCACCCATTTGTTATCCGCGATGGAGAGGTGGTTTCCCTGCACCAGACATCGGCTGCCGAAGCCATCCTTGAAGAGGTGGAGCCAGAATACTGGGGATCGGCTGCTGGCTCGGAAGAGCAACGGCAGGATGCTCTGGTACCCTGCTAGAACGCTCCCAAGCGGGCCCCCTTCAGGAACTTGAGCTGATAGGAGCAGACAGCAACACAGAAGGCTTCTAAAATCCTCTCAAAATCCATCCAACAAGGGCGTACTCCCAAGTGCAATCCAATACCTAGGCAACTCGAACCCCATTTTTCAACCGTTCTGGCGGCTCCTGAAATTTCCCCTCTGCAGTTGGTGTCTCCCATGCAAGAGCTAAGTATCCTCATTCAAGCTCAATACCCACTGCTGTACCTGCTGACTCCAGAGGAGGAACGGGCCGAGGCGGCTCTGGCAGCGATTGCCCGCACCCTTAAGCCTCAGCGTCGCCTATTCATTTGGACAGTTACCCACGGCATCGTCGAATACGGCAACCCCCGCAGCCTCACCCAGCACAACACCCAATCCCCCCAGCCCGCCATCCAGTGGGTAATGGAGCAAAAGGATCCCGCCATCTGCGTCTTCAAAGACCTACATGACTTCTTGGACAACACCGAGGTGAAGCGCTGGCTGCGGGATGCTATTGCCAGCCTGAAGGGATCCCACAAAACCATCCTGCTCATGTCGCCGGTGCAGGTGATCCCGGTCGAGCTGGAGAAAGACATTTGCGTAGTGGACTTCCCCCTGCCGGACATGGCCACATTGGAGCGCGCCCTCAACCGCCAGCTGGAGCAGATCCCGCGCTCCCTGCCTTTGGCTCCTGATACCCGCGAAAAGTTGCTCAAGGCGGCCCTGGGCCTAACGCAGGACGAGGCAGAAAAAGTCTACCGCAAGGCTGTGGTGATGCATGGTCGCCTCACCGAGGCAGAAGTAGACATCATCCTCTCTGAGAAGAAGCAACTGATCCGGCGCAACGGCATTCTCGAGTTTATCGAAGAGGACGAGACCATCGACGCCGTTGGCGGTCTGGAAGAGCTGAAGCGCTGGCTGCTGCAACGTTCTGAGGCCTTCACTGAGCGGGCCCGCGCCTATGGACTGCCCCAACCCAAGGGTATGCTGATCCTGGGCGTGCCTGGCTGCGGTAAGTCGCTGATCGCCAAGACCACTGCCCGTCTCTGGGGCCTGCCCCTGCTGCGTCTGGACATGGGCCGCGTTTATGATGGCTCCATGGTGGGCAAATCGGAAGCGAATCTGCGCAGTGCCCTGCGAACTGCTGAATCTCTTGCCCCTGCTATCCTTTTCATCGACGAGCTGGACAAAGCCTTTGCCGGGTCAGCAGGCTCCAGCGATTCTGACGGGGGCACCTCTAGCCGCATCTTTGGCTCCTTCCTGACCTGGATGCAGGAGAAACGCTCGCCGGTTTTTGTCATGGCCACGGCCAACCGTGTGGATCGTCTGCCGGGCGAATTCTTGCGCAAGGGCCGTTTTGACGAAATCTTCTTCGTGGACTTGCCCAACATCAACGAGCGCATCGAGATCTTTCGGATCCACCTGCGGAAGCGGCGGCGCGACATCAGCCGCTTTGATCTGCGCCAGTTGGCCGCAGCCTGTGAAGGCTTCTCCGGCGCGGAGATCGAACAAGTTTTGATTGCTGCCATGTACGAAGCGTTTGCCCAGAACCGCGAATTTACCCAACTGGACATTTTGGCAGCAACGAAAGCAACTCAACCGCTATCTCGCACCATGACGGAGCAAGTGGTAGCGTTGAGGGAATGGGCCCAGCAGCGGGCTCGGCCTGCAGCGGCCTCTGTAGCCGAGTACCAGCGGCTGGAGTTCTAGGAGGAGGTGAGGATCCAAAGCTACCTTGACAGAAGCAGGGACGGCAGGGCCCAAACCTTCCCCAAAGAACAGTGCCCATTGTTTGTGTCGATGTTCCAACCCCTATACAAAGGAGAGAAACACCATGTCTCATTTTAGCACCCTGCGTACCAAAATCACTGACGGTCAAGTCCTGATCAACTCTCTGCGCGATCTCGGCTACACCGTTAAGCTGAACGCCGACGTGCGTGGCTACAACGGCCAGCGTGTTCGCGCTGACATCGTGGCTCAGTTGGAAGGCGACTACGACCTGGGCTGGTCGAAGAATCCCGACGGTTCCTACGACCTGATCGCCGATCTGTGGGGCGTGGCTAAGAAGCACAACCAAACCGAGTTGATCAACTCCATCAACCAAAAGTACGCCGTCAACAAGACCTTGGCCGAGGTGAAGCGTCCTGGCCTGAACAACGCCAACGTTAAAGTGGTGGTGCACTAAACCGGATCCTGTCTCGCCATCGCTGCAGCGATCTACACCGACTAAAGTTAGGAGGGGCTGAATCCAGCCCCTACTTTTTGGCTTGGTTTTTGGATTGGAGGGGCTGCGACCCGAAGGAGGAACCTACGCTTCTGTGAGAGCGGCAATGCCGGGCAGCACCTTCCCTTCCAATAGCTCCAGGCTGGCTCCACCACCGGTGGAGATATGGGTCATTTTGTCGGCCAGGCCCACTTTTTCCACGGCAGCCACCGAGTCGCCGCCGCCGATGATGGTGGTGGCTCCCGCTTGAGTGAGATCGGCCAGGGTGCGGGCGATGGCTTCTGTGCCCACGGCAAAGCGGTCAAACTCAAAGACGCCCATCGGCCCGTTCCAGACCACGGTTTGGCACCCCTGCAGGGCAGCCTGGAAGGCTTTGATCGATTCCGGGCCGATGTCCAAGCCCATCCAATCCTCGGGGATGGCGTGGATGGAAACGGTCTGGGCCTGGGCATCTTTGTCAAACCTATCGGCTACCACCACATCCACCGGCAGCAGCAGCTCCACCCCCCGCTCTTTGGCTTTTTCCATCAGGGAGCGGGCCAGATCCAGCTTGTCGGTTTCCACCAAAGACTTGCCGGTTTGGATCCCTTGGGCTTGGTAAAAGGTAAAGATCATGCCGCCGCCCAGCAGGAGCTTGTCCACTTTTTCCAGGAGCCGCTCAATGACGCCGATCTTAGTGGAGACTTTGGAGCCGCCGATGATGGCCGCCAAGGGGCGCCGCGGATTCTCGATGGCGCCCGAAAGAAACTGCAGCTCCTTTTCCACCAGGTAGCCGGCCACAGCAGGCTGGAGGTAGGCGGTGACGCCGGCAGTGGAGGCGTGGGCGCGGTGGGCGCTGCCAAAGGCGTCGTTGACAAACAGGTCGGCCAGTGAGGCCAGCTTGCGGGCAAATTCCGGGTCGTTGTCCTCCTCTTCTGGGTAGAAGCGGACGTTTTCCAGCAGGGCCACCTGGCCGTTTTCCAGGCGGTTCACTACCGCCTCGGCCTCAGGGCCGATGCAGTCGGGGGCAAAGGCAACCGGCTGGCCCAGCAATTGAGAAAGACGGGTGGCTACGGGGGCCAGGCTATTGCCCTCGCGGGCGACCTTAACCGCGCCTGTCTCTTTGTCCTTCTTGACGGGGCGGCCCAGGTGGCTGGTGAGGATCACTTTGGCGCCTGCCTGGGTGAGGGCCTGGATGGTGGGCAGGGAGGCGCGAATGCGGGTGTCGTCGGTGATGTTGCCCTGGGGATCCAACGGGACGTTGAAGTCGGCGCGCACCAGCACGCGCTTGCCGTTTAAATCAAAGCCAGATGACAGCAGGGATCCCAGTGTTTGTTTGGCCATCGTTGTCTTTTCCCCCGGACTGCAGAAAATCTTTATTTTTTCTTCCGTATGTATCCTACCAGCGATTGGGATCCCGGCAGTGAGACAGATGGGCTTCGGGATCCCCTTGTTCCGCTGCTTTTGCTGGGTCGGCCTTCCGTCTGCCCCTTGGCCCCGGCAATTGTAACGGTTTGCAAATAGAATAAAAATGTTGCTTTGTCGTTACCCTCATGCGTGTTGCCATTGCTGGTGGCGGGCTGGCCGGGCTGGCCTGTGCCAAGTATCTCTGCGATGCCGGGCATCAACCGCTCCTCTTTGAGCGGCGGGATGTTTTGGGTGGCCTGGTGGCTGCCTGGAAAGATGCCGACGGCGACTGGATCGAGACGGGGCTGCACAACTTTTTTGGCGCCTACCCCAACACGTTGCAGCTGTTCCGGGAGCTGGGCATCTCCGATCGCCTGCAGTGGAAGGAACACAGCTTGATTTTCAACCAGCCGGACAAGCCGGGCACCTATTCCCGCTTTGACCTGCCGGATATTCCCGCTCCTTTCAACGCCATTGTCGGCATCTTGCGCAACAACGACATGCTCACCTGGGGGGAAAAGGTGAAGTTTGCCCTGGGGCTGGTGCCGGCCATGATTCGCGGCCAGCGCTATGTGGAGCAGATGGATCGCTATAGCCTCTTGGAATGGCTGCGGCGGCAGGGTATTGACGAGCGGGTCAACACCGATATTTTCATTGCCGTCTCCAAGGCCCTGGCCTTCATCAACCCGGAGGAGATCTCGGCGATGGTGCCCCTGACCGCCCTGAACCGCTTTTTGCAGCAGAAGGATGGCTCCAAAATTGCCTACCTAGACGGCGCTCCCCCAGAGCGGCTCTGCCAGCCGATGGTGGACTACATTGTGGCCCGTGGGGGGGAGGTTTATCTAAACGCGGCGTTGCAGGACATTCGTCTCAACCCTGACGGCAGCGTGGCCGGGTTTTGCTTAGCCACCCCCTCTGGGCCGGTGGAGGTGACTGCCGATGCCTATGTCTCGGCCCTTTCGGTGGACGCGCTCAAGGAGCTGCTGCCGGCGCAGTGGTGGGGGATCCCCTTTTTCCAAAAGCTGCGTGAACTGGAGGGGGTGCCAGTAATTAGCCTGCAGATCTGGTTTGACCGCAAGATTACTCACATCGATCACTCCTTGTTTTCCCGCTCGCCGCTATTGAGCGTGTATGCCGACATGAGCAACACCTGCCGGGCCTATGCCGATCCGGAGCGGTCCATGTTGGAGCTGGTGCTGGCTCCGGCTGCCGAGTGGATTGATCGCGGCGATGAGGAGATCTTTGCCGCCACGCTGGAGGAACTGAAAAAACTCTTTCCCCAGCACCTCACCGGCCCCAACCCCGCTCGCGTGCGCAAATGGGTGGTGGTGAAAACGCCGCGCTCGGTTTACAAGGCTACCCCTGGCAGACAGCAGTATCGCCCCACTCAAGTTACCCCTATTCCCAACTTCTTCTTGGCGGGCAGCTACACCCTACAGCCCTTCCTGGGCAGCATGGAGGGGGCCATCCTCTCCGGCAAGTGGGCGGCGGAGGCCATCAACAAGGGGATCCCATTTCAACGCGCTTCTGTCTCGGCCTCGACTTTGGCAGCAGCGGGGGTCTAGCTCTCCGCCGTCGGCCTCCTATGCCTTTTGAATCTTTCTTTTCCCCACAACCTCTTCTAGGCTATCCGCGGCGTCCGCTTTCCCGTAGTGTTGATATGTGCCCTCGCCGTTCCTCTTCCTTCTCTATCCTGGCCCTGTGCTCCTGGAGATAGCCAGATGAGTCCGCTTGAGCAATCTTTTGCCCTCTGTCGCCAGATTACGGCCAAGCACGCTAAGACTTTCTACCTGGGATCCCTGCTCTTGCCCCAGTCCAAACGGCGGGCCATCTGGGCCATCTACGCTTGGCTGCGGCAAACCGATGAGTTGCTGGATGGACTGGAAGCCAGCCAGGCAGAGGTGGAGGTCACCCGCAGCAAGCTGGAGCAGTGGGGATCCCATCTGGAGTCGCTCTTCCAGGGAGGCGAGCCGCAAGTCCCCACGGACCTCGCTTTGATCCACACCATCCGCACCTACCGCCTTTCCATCGAGCCGTTTCGCGAGATGCTGCGGGGGCAGAGCATGGACTTGGATACGCGGCGCTACGCCACCTGGGAGGATCTGCGGGTCTACTGCTACCGCGTGGCCGGGGTGGTGGGGCTGATGTGCTCGGAGATCATGGGGTTTGTGCCGGGCCGGGATGGCCGCGAGGAGGCGGTGGCGCTGGGGATCGCCATGCAACTAACCAACATCTTGCGGGATGTGGGAGAGGACGCCCGCCGCGGGCGGATCTACATCCCCCTGGAAGATCTGCGCCGCTTCAACTACTCCGAGCGGGACCTGTTTAACTATGTTATTGACGAGCGCTGGATGGCTTTGATGGACTATGAGATCCGGCGGGCTAGGGAGCTCTATGCCCAAGCGGAACGGGGGATCCCTACCCTGCAGCCGGACTCCCGCTGGCCGGTAGCCGCTTCCTTGATGCTCTACCGGCAGATTCTCAACGCCATCGAGCGCAACCACTACCAGGTTTTTCGCACCCGCGCTTACGTGTCCACTCTCAGCAAGGCATTGGCGCTGCCGGTGGCCTGGTGGCGGTCGCGGCGCTCCAACTACTACGGTTACTAGTAGGGAGCAGCAAGCAGTTCCCCACGGCCGCGGCAGCAGAAAACAAGAAGACCTCTAATACAGCGAAGAAAACCTATGGTAAGCCGTGCCCTGACCCTACCCTATCAGCGAATCTGGGAAGACAGTTTAACCATCTTCTGGCGCGACTGGCTGGATCTGCGGGGGCGAGTTTGGCAGGTGGTGGCCTCGGGGCTGGTGGCTCCCCTCATCTACATTGTTGCCTTTGGGGTGGGCCTAGGGGGATCCCTGCGGGCCGAAGCTTTGGCCGAGGTGGCCGGATCCACGGCGGCAGGTTCTTATTTGCGCTTTATCTTGCCGGGGATGGTGGCTCTTTCAGCCATGACCATCAGCTTTGCCGGCACCACCTTCTCCATTTGTGGATCGCGGCTATTTACCAAGAGCTTTGAAGAGCTGCTGCTGTTGCCGGTGCACCCCTTGTCTTTGCATCTGGGCAAGGTGCTGGCGGGCATTGCCCGCGGCCTGCTGACGGCCTTGGGGGTGTTGGCGGTGGGGGTGCTGGGTACGGGGGCCTGGGGCCTGCTTCACCCCTTGTCGCTGTTGGTTCTACTTTTGGATTGCGCCGTCTTTGCCGGCATTGGGGTAATTGCTGGCTTGAAGGTGCCCAGCCTGGAGAGTGTGGGCGTGCTCACCAACTTTTTGATTACGCCCATGTCTTTCCTAGGGGCCACCTTTTTCGATCCCGCCCAGTTGCCGACCTACCTGCAGGTGCTGGTCTATTGCCTGCCCCTTTCCTACGCCAGCATTGGCATGCGGGCAGCCGCCTACCAGCCGCTTGCGGAGTTTCCCTGGTACACGGTGGGAGTTTTGGGCGGCTTGGCGGTAATCCTGGCTTTTGTGGGAGCTTATCTGTTTTCCCACCAGCAGGACTAGCTGCCCTTGCCAAATACTTCTGGGTAGCGAGCCAGCTGCTCTTGCAAATCTTGGTTGTAGCGCAGAACAAGCACGCGGTAGCCCCGTCCCTGCAGCTGCGAGCGCAGTTGGCGATCCCGTTCCGCTTGGGCAGGCTGGTCGTGGACTGGGCCATCGCAGAAGATGCAGATGTTGGGGCTGTAGAAGAAGTCAACGACGCAGTCGGGATCGGCAATGGCTTTCTGGGCATCCTCAGGCAGCCGATACCCTCCTGCTGCCAGCGTTTCGAGAAAGCGGCGCTCCAGTTCAGAGCGAGGGTCCAGGAGCTGGCGCAGCCACTCCAGGTGCTCTTGGCGGGAGCGACCCAGGGAGCGCAGCTCGGTGCGGCTGTTGGCCAGCAGGCCCAAAAGATCCCGGATCTGATAGCGGTCAAGCTGCAGCGCTTCCCGTTGGTTGGCATAGCTGAGCAGGCATTCGTAGCAGGCTGCTCGGCATTCGGGCCACAGGTCTTGGATCCCGGCCTCTGAAAGCTGGAAGTGACAGATCTCCAGCGCCACTTGGGCCACTTCCGCCAGAGCCTGGGGCTCTTCCACCAGGCGCCGCAGGACGCCAGCGCCCCCTTCTGCTGTTTCGTAGAAGAGCATGGCCTGATGGGATCCCTGGCCGATGCACTCGGCGGCCAGCTCTGTCTCTTCTAGCTCAAAGGTCTCTTCGATCCCTCGCTTGAGGGCATAGCGCAGGGTGGTCTCCAGGGCCTGCGGATTCTCCACCCCTGGCTGAACCAGGCGCACCAGCAACAGGTTTTGGGTACTGCGCACCGCCAGGCGGATGGGCTGCAAGGACATCTGGCTAGACGAGCTAGCCCTATTGCCCCCAAGCTGATCTCGCGAGGGAACTTCCCCATTTTCAAAGTTGACCAAAAAGCCGCGCCCTCCACTTCCCCGCCAGCCGTGGTTGATGCGTAGCAGGGTGGCCGCCGGGGCATAGCGCAACTGCAGCAGGGGAGTTTGTCCGCTCAGCACATCAGCTTCTTGGACGCGGTAGCCAGAGCTTTCGGGAGCAAACTGGAAGAAGGTCTGCAGCTCGTAGCCTTGCCGCCGCCGCTCCTCTTCGTCAGCTGTGATGCGATCCCGCCGCCGCATGCGCACATTGGGCATTTCCAGAAGCTGGGTAAAGAGGCTGTTTTGCCCATCGAACTGGGTGCCGCAGACGGGGCAGCAATCCAGGTGGGGATCGGCAAAGGCCTCACAGCTAAAACAGAGCTTGTGGCTACTTTTGCGCTCCTCCAGGCCGCCGGGCGGAGCCTGAAACGCCACTGCTTCCCACTGGCAGCCCTCATGGTAGAGGAAGTTGTGGGGAGCAAACTCGCGGATAGCCAAAAAGCGAGGCCGGGCGATGAACTCGCCCTCGCTGCCGCGGGGCACCCAGGCCCGCACTGGCAAGGCAGGGAAGTTGTAGCCGGGCAAGAAGCCTTCGCTAGCCAAATAGCGGTAGGGATAGAAGTCGCTTTCCTCCCGCTGGGTTCCAATCTGCAGCAGCAAGTTGCGCTGGCGCAGGGCTTCTTGCTGGCGGCGCTCGGCTTCCTGTTGGTCTTTCTTTTGGCGAGTCGTCTGGAGCTGGCGGTTAGCGGCTTCCAACTGCTGCGTGGCAGCCCGATAGAGCTCTCGCCAGCGATCGAAAGCTCGGTCAAAAGCCTGGGGTGCCTCTTCAATGACCTGCTGAAGCCAGCGCTCGCTAAACCAGCCGCTTTTATCTAGGAGTTGGCGATCGGCGGCCAGCAGCTTCTGCACCTGCTCCTTCACTTGTTGGCGGGCAGACTCCTCAAGTTGGATTTGCTGGGCCACTGTCTCCCTGAGGGGCAGCTCTTCCCGATCCGCGTCGATGACGGTTTCAATGGAATTGCCTAGGGGCAGGCGCACCTGAGCCAACCAAACGGCGTGGATGTGAGCGCGCAGCAGCGATTCGTTGGCTAGATCCAGGCGGGGAGGGCGCACGCGACCGGCCACCATCTCGGGGCGGCGGCGGAAGTAGTACTGGTCGTGGCTATTGAAAGCCCCGCAATAGGTGATGATGAGTCCCGGCTGCCCCTGGCGGCCTGCCCGACCGCTGCGCTGGGCGTAGTTGGCGGGTGTGGGGGGCACGTTGCGCAGATGCACCAGATCCAAATCGGCAATATCGACCCCCAACTCCAGGGTTGGCGAGCACACCAAATAGGGAAGGCGTCGAGCTTGATCCTCCCCGCGAAAGCGCCTTTCTCGCTGCTCCCGCTCTCCTGGCCGAACCACTTGGGCAGTGTGCTCCCTAGCCTCCAGGGATCCCAGCCCTGCTGCCCCGGCCTGGTAGAGGCGCTGGAAAAAGAGATTAACGGGGCGGCGGGCAGAGGAGTAGCCGCTCTGCTCGGCCCGGCGGGAATACAGAGGATCTGGCGGCGGCGAGCCATTGCCCAGGCACCAGCGCAGACAGCCAGCGTTGAGCTGGTAGGCTTCCTGGCCATTCTCCGAGTGGCGCCGCAGCAGGTCGTAGCTAACTAGGAGAGAAAGCAGGGATCCCAGAAGCTCGTCGTAAGCTTCTCTGGTCAGCTCGAGATACTTGATGAGAAAGCGCCCAATAGCGCTGCGGTGGCCCAGGCTGAAAGTTGTTATGTCCTTTCCGTCGCAGCTTTGGCGGGCAAACCAGGTGGCCGTCCGCAGCTCGTCGTACTCTTCTAGGCCCCAAAACTCGTTGAGATGTTGCTCGGCCCGCCGGCGCAGCGTTCTCTGGGGTTCTTTCTCGAGCAGACGGACATCGATGGCCAATTTCCGCCGAAACTGATCCAATACGGCCCGCAGCAGGCCCTCTCGCTCGCCAACGGTTGCTTGGCCAAACCAGGGGTGAAGGGAAGCCAGGGCAGGGCTTTGGCAAAGCTCTTTGAGCCCGCGGTATTCGATTTTCAGCAGCCCCACCTGTTCCAGGTTGGGATGGGTGACCCGCCAGCCGCGCCGCAGATCTTCGTAGAGACGGTATTCTGTCAGGTCTGTAAAGGTCTGCCAAACGTCCTGAGCAAGGGAAGACTGGGGATCCAAATCGGGGTTTTGGGTAATGTCGGCAAGGCTCAAGCCTGAGGCCTGCACCACTGCCGGGGCTACCTCTGAGAAGTCCAGCTCTTTTTTCTCCTGCAGGGCAGCATAGAGCGAGGCCCGCAGAAGGGCCACATGCACAAAATCGTTGAAGTGGCCGGCCTGCAGGGAGGCGTCCTGGCGGTTGTCGGTAAAAGTCAGCAGCTTGCTGCAAGCGGCCTGGGTTTGCTCGGCATGGCGCAGCAGGGAGGTGGCAAGGATGGTGGTGGCGCTGGAGCGGCCTTCGCTGGAGAGGGAAGCCAGCTTGACAAACTCCCGCTCGCGGCCACGGTAGTACTCGCCGCAGGCCAGGCACAGGGAAAAGGGGTGGGGCTGCCACCACATCTTCTGCGCCTCCGCCTGGGGGTACTCGGAAAAGGAGCCATCCGGGCGCACCCAGACGGCTTGGGGGACGCGCTTTCCCCAGTTGGACCTGAGTCTGCCCTCAGGGGTGTACCAGTCTTCGGGGATCTGCTCCAGCGACCACTCGTTGTCAAGAGGATCCAAGCTGAGGTAGCCGGCCTGCTGGTCTTCGCCTTCCTCAACCTCTTCCCCCAGAGGATAGGGCAGGAAGTGAGTCTTTGACCTGAGGACGTGGTAGTAGTCCTGGCCACAGTGGCGGCAGAACTTGACGGGGAAAAACAGCTTTCCTTCCCCTGCTTGCACTTGTCCTTCCAGGGAAAACTGCCGCTTGTCCCGACTTTCCAGGGTGGCATAGAGGGTGCGGCCCTGGGAGATAAACTGGTGCAACTTCAAGGCCGGGCCGCGGCTAGAGCCCTCCCGCAGGCTGCTGGCGTGGGCCAGAAACTGGCGTAGGGACTCGGTGCAGCTCTCAGGGGTAGTGCTGGTCAGCTCTGCCAGTTGGGCAGCAACTTCGGAAAGCGCCCGGGGCACGCGGCGCCTGAAGCTGCCATCGGGACTTTGCTCCAGGCCCAGCTCATACTCTAGCCAGCGCATCAGGGGATGGCGGCGCAGATCGGCCTGGTTTGTAGGCCAAGGCAAGTCCAGGGCGCTCTTCAGCTCTGCCACCGTGGGTGGGCCGCCCTCGGTGAGGGGGGCCAGGGTTTCCTCAATGACGTGCTCCGGCCCAAAGGGATGGCCGAAAAAGCGGCTGGCAAAGGCGGCTACAGTCTGGCGGCGCTCCTGGGCGTCGGCTTCTGGTCGGGAGATCATGGTGGCGCTGGTGCCGATGTGAACCAAGTCCTTGGCCCCACAGCGTCCCTTGAGGCGGCGAACCAGCATCGCCACATCGGCCCCCTGCCGGCCTCGGTAGGTGTGCAGCTCGTCAAAGACCAGGAAGCGCAGCCCGTTGGAACTTAAAAAGCGCTGATCTTCGGGGCGCACCAAAAGCAGCTCCGCCATCACGTAGTTAGTAAGCAGAATTTGGGGCGGATCCCGGCGCAGATCTTCCCGGTCGCTTTCTGCAGTTTCCCCGGTGTACTTGGCAAAGCGCACCGGAAAAGGGCGATGGTAGGCGCGCTCGTAGCGCTCGCGCAGAGTTTGTAAAGACTGGTATTGGGAGTTCACCAGGGCGTTCATGGGATAGACCACTAGGGCCGTCACCTGGCCCACGGATCCCCCCTGGCGGATCCAGTTGTCGAGAATGGGCAGGAAGTAGCAAAGGCTTTTGCCGGAGCCGGTGCCGCTGGTTACCACAAAGCTTTCCCCGGCCAGAGCTTTCTCGATGGCCTCCTCCTGGTGGCGGTAGAGGCGAAAGGGCCTGCCATCCTCAAAGCGGAAAATGCGGGCTGTTTCTTGGGCAATGCGCCCCGCCTCGGCCAACTCGTCAACGGTTGGACCAGATACATAACTAGGGCTGAGCTGGAGGAGGGGTTCTGGCCAGAGGTGGATCCCTTCTTCCAGAGCTTGGTCTACAAACGCCTGTGCCCGTGGGTCGGCAATGAGAAAAAAGGAGCGGACGAAATTGGCGTAGTCCTTTAGAACCCTCTCGTGCAGGTCAAAAATGGTGGCCATCGGGGCTCTCCAAAGCCATTTTGGCTAGGTTAAGCCTAGCAGGTGTTCTAGCGACTGCAAGAGGATCGCCCTGAGGCTTGGGCTGGGAGATCTTAGGGAGAGGAGAGGCGTTGCTCGTGCAGATCTCCCTCCCATTTCAACTTGCCGCGTAAGTTGCGGATCTCGGCTTGCTCGTAGAGCCGAATGAGGGTGCGCAGCGCTTCGTGAATTATCTCGCGCTTGGTCTTGAGGCCGGTTACCTGGCGGGCACGCTCGATCAGGTCGTCATCCAGGACGATGTTGGTGCGCATGAGGAGCCACTTGTGTGTATAGAAATGCAGATCTATGTGTATTCTAAGCTTTTATTGAGTGCTGCGCCAGCTTCTCCCACGCCTCCAGCACCAGCCGCCGCGTGCGGTATTCGCCGAACTGACTCAGTTCCTTCTCCTTCAGCACGCGAAAGGTTTCGCCGGGGAAGGTGCTAGCAGCAGCGCGAGCGGCGTAGCCAGCCGGGTCGAGCGGGTCTGCCACCTCTTCCCGCGGGTCGAGTATGTCTTCCAGTTCGCGTTCGGTGAGGTCTGCCGGGTCGAGGATGTAGCGCAGTTGCTTGCGGGTGAGGCCGTAGAGCCGGGCGTAGTACGCATCCAGTTCAGCGCGGAGGATGGCGCGGCGTTCCTCGTTCCAGGTGAACGGCGGGAAGGGGAAGCCCTCACCCAGTGCTGCGGGCGAGGGGGTCGGGGGGTGAGGTCTAATCACAGCCCGCAATCCTTCGTCTGCCTCTCGCCATACGTCGTCGGCGAAGGGTTTCATGTCCCAGGAGGTGTAGACCAGCTCCAGCACGCGCGGGACGATGAAGCGCAAATCTTCGGGGGTGTAGGCTTCGGGCGGCAGGACGGGGAGTTGCTCGACGTAAAAGAAGTTCATGTTAACGCCTGCCAGTTTTTGACGAACGACCCAGTCAAATGGCAATGTTGAGAAATTCGCAACCAAACCTGCGACGAAAGGTGCAGATATGTTCGATGGAAGCAACACGGGCAGGCTATTACCTACCCCCGCCTTTGGCAGCAATCCAAAAACAGCGCTGCGTTCGTTGGTGGCGTTGGTTACATTGCGGAAGCCGAGCAGCCAGCCGCGTTGCCACGCGCCCAGGCGGGCTTTGACTTCTTCCGCAGATACCCAGTACCAGGGCTGGACAACAAAGTGCGGGTCGGCGTGCTGGTGCTCATCAGGCGTGGGCAGTTGGGTGCTGGAGCGGTCGCGCACGCCCTCATAGGTGCCGTAGCGGTGGTCATAGTGCCAGATCATCTTGGCTTCGTAGAGGGGGAGGTAGCGGCCCTCACCCCCGGCCCCTCTCCCAAGGCTTTGGGAGAGGGGAGAAGGATGCTCGTAGGAATGGGCAGTAACAAAGGCGGCAATCTCTCGCAGGACTTGTTCTGTGCGGTCGAGTATCTGGTCATTGGTAAAGCGCAGAATGGCAAAGCCATGTTCGCGCAGGATTTCCTCCCGCAAACGGTCGCGTTCCTGCTGAGTGGGTTCGCGGTGCACGGCGCCATCTATCTCAATGATCAGGCGGGCATCGTCACAGAAGAAATCGGCGATGAATTGTCCAATCGGATGTTGACGCCGGAATTTTCGGCCTAGCAGCCGACGGTCACGCAACAATTCCCAGAGCAGGCTTTCGGCGGCAGTCGCCTCGCGACGCAACTGCCGCGCCCTGGCAATCAGTTCCTGGCTGGCCTTGGGTAACTTGTACTCCCCCTCTCCCGCAGCGCGAGAAGAGAGGTCGGGGGCTGCGATCCTTCCCCCCTCTCCCGCAGCGTGGGAGAGGGGGCTAGGGGGTGAGGGCACAAACACATTCCCCACCAGTCGGTAGCCCTGGGCTTCCAGCTCTGCACGGGTGCGGAAGAGGTGCGAGTCGTTGGACATATCGAACATGCGCAGGAAGCGCACGCCCCAAGAGTTTTCTCCCGTGTGTTCGTTAACCAACACCGGCACGCGCTGATAGATGGCGCGGGTCAGGTCGGCATCCTGGCGAGTGCGGAAGACGGGCAGGGTGCGGGTGTTGGGGTTGATGCGGGCGATGTCGGTGGCGCTCAGGCGAAAGGCACGGCGCGGGTCGCGCAGATGTTCGGTGCGGGTGGCGAAGAAGGTAAAGGTGGTGGCGTCGGTCTGGGTACGGCTGCCAGTGAGGGTGAGCAGGCAGAATTTCATGCGGCTATACACTGCCGGAAAGAGTCGCTGGCGGTTCTCAAAATCGAACAGACTTGCCAGTTGCCCCTTGCCTGCCAGATCGGCGAAGAAGAACTGGTTGGTGGCATCGGTGGCGATGCCGGTGGGGACGATGATGCCCGCCCGCCCCCGGATATTGAGCAGGCTACGCACCCGTTCGGCGAAGACCGAGTAGGTGTTGATGTCGCCGCGCCCGGTGAGGGGGTATTGTCCGCTGCTGCGCAGGAAGCGACTGGCGCTTTCGGCGGCATGCAGGGCGCGCTGATAGGCTTCCCACAGGGCGGGGTTGGTCTGCGGCAGGGCGGCGATCAGCCGTTTACGGGCGGCGGCATTCGGAGCCCGAGCAATGGCGGTATTGCGGCTGGCAAAGAATTCTTCTTCCTGCAGTTTGATGCGCTCCCAGGGTGGATTGCCGAGGATCACATCAAAGCCGCCACTTTCAAACACCTCCGGGAACTCCAGCGGCCAGTGGAAAAACCGGTTCTCGACGGCGAGGGCCTGAGCAGTGGCAAGGGCCTGGGAGGGGGTTCTCTCCTGCAGTCGATCAGCCACGGCTTGGGTGGTAATGGCCCTAGAGAAGTCAGGGATCAAGGGCTGGAAAAAAGCGGCTGTCCACAGGTTGCAGGCTTCCACTAGCTTTTGGTGTTGCGGGTCTTGGCAGTAGCGGCTGTAGAGCTGCTGCTTGCGGCTAACCTCTGCCGGGGAGTTGTCTGGAATGGCTTCTAGCTTCTGTCGCTCCTGGCTAAGCTCAGCCACCACCTGGTCAGTGTCAAAAGCAAGGGAAAGCTGCCCTGTTTGCAAACTCTGGCACTCGGTGCGATTGCGCTGCTTTAGCGAGCGGGCAGCCTCCTTGGAGTCAGCGCTAACCGGGGTAAAGGCTTCATCGGGGATGCCCTTTTCCAAAATCGCCAAATCCAAGACACCCACCAGCGAATCGCCGCACTTGATGTGGTGATCCAGGAAGGTGAGGGGCTTGCCGGCGCAGTGGGCCTCCAGCCACAGGGCCACGCGGCAGAGTTCCACCGCCAGCGGGTTTTTGTCCACGCCGTAGATGCAGTGCGCCACCACATCGCGGATGGCCTCGCGGACACGCTCGGGGGCGGGTTCCTCTTCGCCGGTGCGGATCTTTGCCAGTTCCTTGCCCAACCTGCGGGCGGCAGCAAGCAGGAAGTGACCGGATCCGCAGGCGGGATCACACACACGGATGGACAAAATCGCTTGCTCTTTTTCCTCAGGTGGGCGAGCGGCTTTCAGCCGTTCTTCAATCACTGGCTCCAGCGCCGAGCGGATGAGTTCGGCCACTAGCTCCGGCGGGGTGTAGTAGGAGCCTGTGCTCTTGCGCTCTGAGCCGTAGCTCAACTCAAAGCGAGGCGCCCCTTGCCCAGTTACAATCTGAGGCTGGTAGTCGAGCAAGCTTTCGTAGACGGATCCCAGTTCTTCTACATCCAGCGCCGCGTAGTTGACCCGCCGAAGGGGAGAGGTGGGGTTTTCTCGGTAGTAGGCTAGGTGCGAAAAGGCTTGCAGCAGATCCCGGTTGCTCAGGCTGCACTCATCCAGCTCCAGAGGGGCAAACAGCTCTCCGTTGAGAGGAGCAGCCCCCAGCAGCTCCGCCAGCTCCTCTTGGGAAAGCACCCTCCAGAGCACCCGCAAGCTGCACCAGAGATCCTCGTGTTCGTCTTGGGCACTTTGCCGATCCAAAAACCGCCGCAGCCGCGTCACGCTGTAGTGCTCGCGATAGAGCGCCGCGCTGCTCATCAACCCCCGCTCTTCGGAAACCAAGAGGAACAGGAACCGGTAGACCAAGCGCAGCAGTTGGCGGTAGAGCTCCCTGGGATCCGACAAGAGCCGCGCTCTCAGCCTCTGGTTCTTGGGATGGGCCAGGAACCCATTTGCCAGCAACCTGATGCACTCCTCAACCCCCTCCCGCAGCCGTTCCCGTACCCGGCCACCCTGCTCCAGGGCCTGTTGGTAGTACTTTTCCAGCAGACAATCCCCTGCTAGCTCTGCCGTTTGGGGCAAGCGGCTGCGGTGCAGCAGCCGAAAGAGGATGGCAAAGTCGTTAAACCGCTGCTCCTCTAGGATCTGCTTCAGGTCAAACTCCACATAGGCCTGCCGACGCACATAGGTGGAGTCCCGCAGGAGGCGCAGGGTCAATCCGTTGGTAACAATGCCCCAGAGGTGCTCGCTGCGGTTGAGATACTCCTGCAGCAGCGAGTGGGGTGCCAGGCGAGGCCGGCCAGAAGCCGGCACGCGGCCCAGCTCCTGGCGCGCGCCGACGATGTGCACCGGTGGCGCGTCTTCCGCCTCGCCCATGCGATGCGAGATGGGGAAGTTCATTCCGTCCACCTCGCAGGCGCGCGGTTGATAGCGCACCTCGATCCCCAGCAAACTGAGGAAGGGGATCGCCCAGGCATCGCGGGTGATGCTGGTGGCGAGATCGCTTTCGGGCAGGCGCTGCAGGCGGCTCTGGAAGGCCTCCCAGTACTTCCGACAATCGGCAAAGACCGCGGCAATCTCTTCGACTGGGCCGCGCTTGCTGTTAAAGCCGAAGTCTTCTGGCTTCTGTCCTGGCAGATCCCCTGCCAGCAGCTTTTCGAGAATATCGGGCCCCAACAGGCCTCCTTCGATGCGTACCCCAGAAAACTCGCTCATCGGCAAACCACCGGTTGGAGAACAAGGAGTCCTAAAAGATCGGGGGGAAGCTGCGGCTTCACCTTCAGCCCCCGCCCCTGTAGGGACACGGCTTGGCGGATGCGCCTATGGGCAGCCTCCAGCTCAGCAGCACGCTGCAAAATCCGCTCCCGCGCCGCCTGCTGCAGCCGGTGATCCCTTCCCCAGTTTTCCTCTGTCTCCTGCCACGGGCCGAGACAGGCCAGGAGATGCTGAACCAGCTCCCGCTTTTCCGCTAGCGGTAGGTTCTCATCCGGCTTGGCCGTGGCCAGCAGTTGGAGAGCTGCGCCCGTCTCCAGCCAGCGGGCCTCGCCGCTCTCCAGGCCAACACCGCCTAGCACCAGCACCTCTTCCGCCAAGAGAGGCTGCCCCTGGGGTTGCTCCACCAGGTAGCGCACCCGCAGCAGCAGTAGAGTTGTAAGATCAACTACCGCTCGGGTGCGTAGAGCGCCGCAGCGGGAGACGACAGCATCCCCTTTCTCTGGGTTGTCGAGGGCTTCCTCCAGCAAAAACTGGGCCAGGGCAACCACGACGCGGTGGTTGCGGCCAATGTATTCGGCACCTTCGGGCGTGGGCGAGTCGAAGCTGATTAGCCAACGCCCGCCTTTGGGAGAGGGCAGGGCCAGGCGAATGGCTTCCGGCAAGGTGGCAGTGGCTTCGGAGCCGACGCTAACCTGGTAGACCCCCGACCGCTTCCCTGGGGTTATGGCTAGGTTGAGGCGCTGGGCGGCAGCCAGGAAGAATTCGCGCACAGCTTCGGGATCCCCTAGCACGGCATCGGTGGCCTCCAGCTCCCGCTGCACTGCCTCAGGCTTGAGGGCCCGCTGGGCAAAACGGGTGCGGTTGCGCCGCTCCTGTTCGACAGAGCGATCCCAGCGCCGGTGAAACTCATCCACTTCCGGCACGCCAAGATCGAGGGTTAGCTGGCGCTCGGCGGACCAGTGTCCCTTGCGCAGGAAGAGGGCTTCGAGCACAGCCTGGGTAACGCTTTCGCTAGCCTCCGGCACAGGCACGTGGGTGCCCAGGGTGCGGTGGATCTCCCGCGCTTTGTTGAGCAACACCTCCAGTACCACGCCATCTACGGGGTTGTCGCGGCCAAAAAAGCGGATGACCTTGACCCGGCTGGCCTTTTGGCCGTAGCGATCCACCCGGCCCTCCCGCTGCTCCAGCCGATTGGGGTTCCAGGGCAGGTCGTAGTGGATGACGGCTGTAAACTTTTCCTGCAGGTTGATCCCTTCCGAGAGGCAGTCGGTGGCCACCAGCACCCGTGGTCGGTCAACTTCCAGGTTCGCGATCTTGGCCTCCCGCTCCTCGTCTCCCATCCTGCCCGTTACACAGGCTACTTGGGCTGGGGATCCCAGCTGTTGCCGAAGGTAACTGTCCAGATACTCCGCAGTGGCAACGTAGCGGCACCAGAGGATGGGATGAAAACCTTCCTGAAGCAACTTTTTCACCAGCTCGATGGCCCGCGCCAGTTTGGTGTCGTGCTCTGGGCCCTGGAGCTGTTTGGCCAGACGGGCCAGGGCCTGCAACCGGCGGCGGTCGCTATCCGGCAGGGTTGGGTCTGCGGCTTCAAGAGCTGGCGTTGGCAGCTCATCGTCGGTACGCTCTTCTGCCGACTCGAACACCCAGCGGCTCAGTTCTGCCTCAACCTCTTCTTCTGCCTCCAGGGTTGCTCCGCTGCGATTGTGCAATGCCGCTACTGCTGCCGCCGGGCTGGACATTACGCAGCGCAAAAGGGCCAGCGCTCCCCAGTAGCGCACTCGCTGCTGGCGCTTCTCTAGTTGCTGCCCTGTGCACACCAATTCCGAGCAAAACCCATAGGTGTCCTCGAACAGCTTGCGCTGCCCCTCAGAAAGGGTGTAGGTTTCATCTTCAGCTTCCCGGGTTGGAAAACAGGTGAGCTCCTGCCAAGTTTCCCGAATATCTCGCCGCGTGCGCTGGACAAAATGACGGGCTAGCTGGACGCGTTGGTCTTCGTTGAGATCCTGGAGATCCCATGTCTCGAACTCGGGCCGCAGCAGCCCCAGCAGCGAGCGGAAGGCCTCTTCGACACCGCTGTGGGGAGTTGCCGTCAGCAGGATCAGGTGGCGGTTGGGGTTTTGGGCCACCGCTTTGAGCAGACTGTGGCGCTCCTGCTGGTTTTTGCCATGGGCCGCCGCTGCCCCATGGACTTCGTCGGCAATGACCAGCTCAGGACAAAATTGCAGAAATGGGTGGCGGTTGCGCTCGGTCTTGACGAAGTCAATGCTGGCCACCTGGACAGGAAAGTGCTCGTAGAGGCTGCGCCCAACAGGGGTTTTTCGCTCCAATTGCCCCACCGTTCCCGAGCGGATGACCACTGGCTCCAGGTTAAACTTCTCGGCCAGCTCGCTGGCCCACTGCTCGCACAAATAGGGAGGGCACAGGACACAAAGGCGTCGGATCTCGCCGCGATCCAAAAGCTCCCTGGCTATCAGCAGCGCCTCGATGGTCTTGCCCACCCCTACGTCGTCGGCAATCAATAGCCGCACCGGATCGAGGCGCAGCGCCATGAGCAAGGGCACAAACTGGTATACCCGTGGCCGAATCGAGAGGCGCCCCAGAGAGCGAAAGGGAGTTGCGCCCTCCCGTAAAATCAGCCGGGCCGCCTGCCAGAGGAGAAGGGTACTGGTGGCATCGGCAGGATGATCCCCAGAGGGCCAAGGAAAGGCGGTAGGCTCCACTCGCTCGAAGGGCAAGGTGCCGCCCACAAGGTTCATCAGGTGTCGGTGAATGCAAACCGCATCTTCTGGGGTGCCGGTGAGGGGCCGCAGCACCACAATTTCTTCTGAATCAGCGGGGAGCACCACCCACTCGCGGTTGCGGCAGCGGACAATTGAGCCAGGCTGCATGGGATCCCTGGGAGCGACCTACCTTTTCCATTGCATCTTAGATACTCTTTGGGGACAACTCTCTCCCATCTCCCAATACCCTGCCGGCAGCGGTAGGATGAAACGGAGCCGGCCTCAGGTACCCCTCTGGCCCACCGACATCATGAGCAGCCCCCGTTATCCGTTTGAGCGTGTTCGCGAGCACTTGCTCTTCCAATCTTTGGAAGATGCCGAGTGGAAGGCGCTGACGGCAGCCCTGTTGCCCAGCCGCTTCTCTCCTGGCCAGGTGATCTTTCAAGAGGGGGATCCCAGCAGTGACCTGTACATGATCCTCAGTGGAGTGGTGGAGCTGCGTCGCCAATATGTGCGACATCCGGGAGATTATTGGCTGGCTACGCTGCACGCCGGGCGTTTGTTTGGGGAACTTTCTCTGCTGACGGGACGGCGGCGCTCCTTTACAGCAGTGACCATAACCGAGGTGCAGACCCTGCGCCTTTCCACCGAAGGGCTGATCCTGCTGCCCCTGGAAGTACAGGTGAAACTCTACCGCGCCTGGAGCCAGATCATCAGCGAGCACCTTTACTGGCTGGATAGTATGTTCACGGATCTTCTGGAGCAGCGAGGGGTAGAAAATGTAGCCTCGGCCATGGCTCTGCTGCACCAGCGCTATCCCGCTTGAAAGAGGCTCAATCCCTGCTCCGCATAGGTTTGCAGGTCAACGTCCACGAAGACAACCCCTTGGATCCCAAATTTTGTCTTCAGAATGTTCAGGGGTTGCGATATCATGTGCTAGGCAGCAGCCCCCAAGAGATTTCAAGCAGCGAGGTCAGGAGCAGTGGTTAGGGTAGCCATCAACGGGTTTGGCCGCATTGGTCGCAACTTTTTGCGCTGTTGGCTGGGTCGCTCCCAGTCCAACCTGGACATTGTTGCCATCAACGACACCTCAGATGCTCGCACGGCTGCCCACCTGCTCAAGTACGATTCCATCCTTGGGCCGTTGCAGGGAGCAGACGTTGAGCCTGCAGAAAACGGTTTGGTGGTGAACGGCAAGCATATCTATGCCGTTTCCGACCGCAACCCCAGCAACCTGCCCTGGAAAGAGTGGAAGGTGGATCTTGTTATCGAGGCTACAGGTGTTTTTGTCGACTACCAGGGTGCCTCTAAGCACATAGAAGCGGGGGCCAAAAAGGTGGTGATCACCGCCCCGGCCAAGGGGGGAGACATTCCCACGTTTGTCTACGGTGTTAATCAACACACCTACGACCCGGTGCGGCACAACATTGTCAGCAACGCCAGCTGCACCACCAACTGCCTTGCCCCGATCATCAAGGTGTTGCTGGACAAGTTCGGCGTCCTCCGTGCCACCATGACCACCACCCACAGTTACACCGGCGACCAGCGGATCTTAGATGGTGGTCACCGCGATCTGCGGCGGGCCCGGGCAGCAGCATTGAGCATGGTGCCCACCACCACGGGGGCTGCCAAGGCGGTGGCTTTGGTGATCCCGGAGCTGAAAGGCAAGCTGAATGGGGTGGCGGTACGGGTTCCCACGCCCAATGTGTCTCTGGTGGACTTGGTGGTGCAGACGGAGCGGCGCGTGATTGCTGAGGAGGTAAACGCTGCCCTGAAGGAAGCCTCGGAAACCACGATGAAAGGGATCATCGCCTACTCGGATATTCCCTTGGTCTCCATCGACTACCGCGGCCACGACTGCTCGGCCATTGTGGATGCGGAGATGACCAGTGTGCTGGATGGGGATCTGGTCAAGGTCATGGCTTGGTACGACAACGAGTGGGGCTACTCCCAGCGGGTGTTGGACTTGGCGGAATACATGGCCGCTCACTGGGTGGAGTAGGCTGCTTCGGTTGGCAACCCTCTTCTGTTCCCCATTATTCCCCCATCGAGAACTGGGCAAAAACCTGCCAACGTTTGCCGTCGTGGAGGAGGAGCGTCAAAGCTGACGCTACAAACGCACTCTGGAAAGAACGCGTCTTGAACTCTGGCCAGGCGGCGCGAAAGTGGGCGGGGGTTAGGTCTCGGAAGGCCACGGTTATGTGGGGCACAAACGGACGGGCTTGAGCGGTCGTTTCTTTCCGGTTGAGAAGGAGCCCCATGTGGTGATGGGCTTGAGCTTGTAGCTGCTGCAGTTCTGGGGAGGGCACGACGTGAATAAAAATGACACGCGGCGCGAAGGCCCCAAAGCCGGATAACTGGATGGCGACGGGAGTTTGCTGCTTGGCAAAGGCCTCTAGGGATCCCGTCAAGGCCGGCAGATCGGAACTGGGCCACTCGAACGGCGGCACCAGAGTGATGTGGGGAGGCGAGCGCAGGGCCGCTTGGCTGGCAAATTGCTCGGCAAACTGCTGTTTGATGGCTGTCACCTGCTCTTGCAGTGCTGGAGGGGGGAGCAGAGCAAGAAACAGTCGCTGCTTGGGGTTATCCACCAGCATCGGTAAGAACCTAGAGAACAGGGGATAATGCAACTGTAGCCAAGCCCAAACATCTTGTTATGTCGCGTCCTGTCGCTTCTTCCCCTATCCTGGATCCCTCCTCGGCAACCGGATCCCCAG
Source organism: Synechococcus sp. R5-12 (assembly GCF_047502655.1). NCBI lineage: Bacteria > Bacillati > Cyanobacteriota > Cyanophyceae > Synechococcales > Synechococcaceae > Synechococcus > Synechococcus sp. R5-12. Next base: position 25,314 of record NZ_JANSIM010000238.1, read on the forward strand.
GCCAAGCGCCTCAGCCGGCTCCCATTCCGCCCTACCAGTGGCATTTGTTCCTGTGTGCGGATCAAACCAAGCCCAAATGTTGTGAGAAAGCTGTGGGATTGGAAGCCTGGGACTATTTAAAATCGCGGATCAAAGAATTGGATCTGGAAATCGGGAGCGCCGGATCCCTGCGGGTGCACCGCACCAAAGCCAACTGCCTGCGGGCGTGCGACTATGCTGTTCCCGGCCCTGTGCTGCTGGTCTATCCCGGTGGGTTTTGGTACCACTCGGTCACGCCGGAGGTGGTGGAGGAGATTCTTCAAAAGCACATCTTGGGAGGGATCCCTGTTGTTGAGTATCTGGTAGCCCAAGATACCCTCAGCGCCCCTGATCCAAAAGGGCATGGATAGCCTGCACGCACTCTGCCGTCACCTGCTGCAAATCGGCCTTATCGCTGGAAGCAGGGGGGGGAATCACGTTGCCAATGCGCACCGTGATGGGGCAGAACAAGCGCGGCCACCGGGATCCCTTGGGCAGCACTTTCTCGGTACCCCAGAGGGCCACAGGCAACAGAGGGGTTTGCGTTCGCGCTGCAACCAGAGCCGCTCCCAAGTGGGGCTGAGGAATGCGGCCATCGGGGGTACGAGTGCCATTCAAAAAGATCCCTACCGCCCATCCCCGCGCCAAGGCTGCTTCTGTGGCTCGCAGGGCAGCGCGGTCAGAGCCGCCTCTTTTGACCGGATAGGCCCCGTAGAGCTGAATCGCTTGCTTCAACCCCGGCACCCGAAACAGCTCTTCCTTGGCCATGAAGGCCACCGGACGGCGCACCGCATTGGCCACCAGCGGCGGATCCAAATGGCTGGCGTGGTTGCTGACGACGATGAGGGATCCCTGGCGAGGCACGTTTTCCTGCCCATAGGTGCGCCCAAAATACAGTCCCCGAAACAAGGGGTTGACCACCAGCCACTTGAGCAGCCAGTAGGCCAACCAATCCCGGCGGCGATAACCCATCTGTGAGTCCAACGATCCCTGCCACTCCGGCAGCAGTTCCCTCTCTGAGTGTAGTGGAGGGTGGGTGCTGAAGGGGATCCCTGGGCTTCAGCTCTCCAAATCGGGATCCTCACCCAAAGCCCGCAATCTTGCCGCCAGACGCTCCGCCCGTTGACGTTCCTGTTCCGCCCGTTGGCGTTCTTGTTCGGCTCTTTGGCGTTCTTGTTCCGCCCGTTGACGTTCCTGCTCCGCCCGTTCCCGCTCCAACTCAGCCCGTTCATCGCCGGTCAGCAGCAACTGCCCTTGGGCATCACACCAGCGCAGCCAGCGAGCTTGTTTCCCCTCAAAAACGCCTTCCCACACCGTCAGGCCCAGCCCCACCTGTTCTAGCCAGGTCTCGGTCATTTCCGCGTAGTGGCGGCCCCGCAGTTCGAAAATGCGCAACTCCTCTGGCCCCAGCTCATGATTGGGATCGAAGACCGCGTAGTAGCTAACTCGCATCTGCTCATAACGGCTCAGCTTGCCTTCCAGCTCGTCGCCTTCGCGGTTGGAGACGATCTCGATCACCACATCCGGCGGCTTGTCAAATTGCCAGAGCAGGTAGCAACGGTTTTGCTTCTCCCACCATTGCTCCGGCACCGTGACGTCCAGGCTGAGAAAAACATCCGGCACAATCGGGGGCCGACCGATGGCGGTGTAGATGCCTACATTTGCCGCTGCTAAAAAGGTTTTGCCGCGCAAAGCGCTGTAGAGAGCCCCTGTCAAGAGGCGCTGCTGCTTTTCGGAGGCGAAATTATCCACCGGGGTATCGTCCTCCGTCACAAGGTCGGCAACGTCGGGAACCAGCAGTTCAGTATCCATGGGCAGATGGGGTTGGGGATGCTAGCGATCTTAGCCGCTCGCCTCAGAGATCCTCTGCCCACAAGGACTAGATATAGAGAACTGAACCTGCCTCTCCCTCAAGCAAGCTCGGATACAATCGAGAAAACTTTACAGCTTTTTCCGACTTCATAGGAGTTCTCCAGCCAAGCGGGATCCTTCCTACGCAAGAGATTATCTACATTTGCTGTGGTAGATAACGCTGGAAAAAGCTGGATCGCATGATTGATTGCTTTTTCTTCGCTGCTTGATGCAGATCGACATCCGTCCTGCGGAAAACTCGGACAGTGCGGCTCTGCTCCACATTTTGCAAGTGGTCTTTGCGGAGTATCCAGGCTGTGTATTGGACATCGAAGAGGTGCCGGAGTTGCTTCAGCCTGCCACAGCTTTCGCGGAGATGGGGGGATCCCTTTGGGTGGCGCAGCATCAGGATCAAGTGGTCGGCTGTGTCGGCCTTGTGCCCGATGGGATCCCTGGGCGCATGGAGCTGAAAAAACTCTACACTCTGCCCGCAGTGCGCGGTCGGGGTTTGGGTCGGCGTTTGATTGAACAGGCCGAATTTGCGGCTCGGCAGCAGCAGGCGGACTCTCTGCATCTGTGGACAGATACTCGCTTCACGACGGCTCATCGGGTTTATGAGCGGCTCGGCTATGTGCGTCTGCCGGAAATTCGTGAATTGCACGATCGCAGCAACTCTGTGGAGTATCACTACGAAAAGCATCTCCATTGAGGGTTGGGCTGTTGAACTGTGATGTGCTGGTGATCGGCTGTGGGGTGGTGGGCTGTGCCATTGCCTACGAATTAGCCACAGCTGGGCTGTCGGTCATTGGAGTGGATGCCGGGGAGCCGGCCTCAGGCGCCGCGGGCGCGTCGCTGGGGGTGTTGATGGGGATCTGCAGCCGCCAGCCTAGCGGGGAGGTGGTGCAGTTGCGTCTAAAAAGCCTGGAGCTGTTCGATCCCCTAGTCGCGCGGCTGGAGGAAGACCTGGGCCGGAGTTTGCCCGTCAATCGGCGCGGCATTCTCAAACTCCTCAGGGAGGAGGAAGTGGAAGCTTGGCAAGAGACCCTGGCGGCCCGCCGACAAGCAGGTTACCGCCTAGATCTGCTCAGCCCTGCCGAAGTGGGATCCCTGCAGCCCGGCCTGCGCAGCGACCTGGCGGCGGCCATCTACTCTCCCCAGGATCGACAAGTCCAACCCAAGCTCCTAACCCAGGCTCTCTTGGAAGCAGCCCAACGCAAGGGATCCCGCTTTTTCTTCCACCAGCCTGTCCAGAAGATTCAGCGCAGCTCGGATCCCCCCTTTCGCCTGCAAACGGTTTACACGCCCGCTCTCACCCTCTCGGCAGGGCACGTCATCCTGGCGGCAGGTCTGGGCAGCTCTCCTCTGGCCAAAGAGCTGGGGCTGCAGGTGCCGCTGCAAGCGGTCAAAGGTCAGGCCCTGCGGGTCAAAGCCCCCGGGATCCCCCTGGGGCCCGTGGTCACCGACGCGGATCTGCATCTGGTTCCCCTGGGGGATGGATCCCTGTGGGTGGGGTCAACAGTGGAGTTTCAGGCCCCCCATCCCGAGCCGACGCTGCTGGCGCTACAAGATCTGCTGGCCCGCGCCATCCGACTCTGCCCGGCTTTGGCCGAGGCAACTTTGTTGGATCATTGGGCCGGCCATCGGCCTCGACCAGTGGGACAGCGCGCCCCCATCCTGGGTTGGGCTCCTGGCTACGCCAATCTGCTCATTGCCACCGGCCATTATCGCAATGGAGTGTTGCTGGCCCCGATCAGCGCCGCCATCCTGCGGGACTTGGTACTGAAAGGGGAAACAGCCCTCTGTGATCTAGGGCCCTTTGCCCCCAGACAGGGCTGAGCCCGTATCCATCTTCCGGCTCTCGGCCCGCCGATGGACAGGACATATGTCAGAATGAAAGGCTGCCTGGTTAGGATCGGATCGTCCGTTGAGCAGTGCAAAGGAGAAGAGAGCCTTGCCGAAGTTCGCCCTAAAAGCCCTCTGGTTGGAAAACGATTTGGCTATTGCCGTCGATCAGGTGGTGGCCAAAAACCGCAGCCCCCTCACCCACTACTTTTTCTGGCCGCGGGATGACGCTTGGGAGCAGCTTAAGGCTGAGCTGGAAAGCAAAACTTGGATCAGCGAAGTGGATCGCATCGAGCTGCTTAACCGAGCCACCGAACTCATCAACTACTGGCAAAACGGCGGGCGCAACCGCCCCATCAGCGAAGCCCAGGCCCAGTTTCCCGACATCCTGATCGGCGGCAACTCCTAGCCCTCTCCCCCCTGTCAGCCAAAACGTGACTCCGGATCTGCCCATCTTGCTCAGGCTCCCGTCTTTGAGCTAGATTGGCACTCGGGAGTTTAGAGTGCTAACTCCCTGCTAGCCGAGCCGGAGGATTCCTGGGAACCCCACTCCGCCTGGCAGTATCCAAAGTAGGAGCCCAGTCAGACTTACGAGGATCGCGGATTCTATGGCAAAACGGATTCTGTTTAGAGAAGAGGCCCGCAAGGCATTGGAGCAGGGCATCAACCAACTGGCGGATGCAATCAAGGTTACGATTGGCCCCAAAGGACGCAACGTGGTCTTGGAGAAGAAGTTTGGTGCCCCCCAAATCGTCAACGACGGGGTCACGATTGCCAAGGAAATTGAGTTGGCGGATCCCTTGGAGAACACAGGCGCCCAGTTGATGCGGGAAGTGGCCTCTAAGACCAACGATGTGGCCGGAGATGGTACCACCACAGCCACCATCCTGGCCCAAAGCATGGTGCGGGAAGGGCTCAAAAACATCTCGGCGGGTGCCAACCCTGTGGCTCTGCGGCGCGGCATTGAAAAGACCACTGCCTACTTGGTGGAGCAAATTGCAGCTCACGCCAAGGCTGTGGAAGGCCGTAAGACCATCGCCGAAGTAGCCACCATCTCTGCCGGCAACGACAGCGAAGTGGGAGAGATGATCGCCAAGGCCATGGATGCTGTAGGGCGAGATGGGGTGATCACGGTCGAAGAATCCAAGTCGCTGGAAACCGAGTTGGACGTGGTGGAGGGGATGCAGTTTGACCGCGGCTACATTTCCCCCTATTTCGTCACCGACTCGGAGCGGATGGTGGCCGAGTATGAGAATGCTTATCTGCTGATTACCAGCAACAAGATCTCCAGCCTGCAAGATCTGGTGCCCATCCTAGAGCGGGTGGCCCGCGAGGGTCGGCCTCTTCTGGTCATTGCGGAGGATGTGGAGGGAGAGGCTCTGGCCACATTGGTGGTGAACCGCCTGCGGGGGGTACTCAATGCGGTGGCGGTCAAGGCTCCGGCTTTTGGGGATCGGCGCAAAGCCATGCTGGAAGATATCGCCATTCTCACCGGCGGGCAGCTCATCTCTGAGGATGTTGGCATCAAGCTGGATAAGGTCACCCTGGACATGATGGGGGTGGCCCGCAAGATCACCGTCACCAAAGACAAGACCACCATTGTGACCGATGGCAGCACCAAAGCGGCGGTGGAAAAGCGAGTGGCTCAAATTCGCAAGCAACTGGAAACCACCGATTCCGAGTACGACCGCGAGAAACTGCAAGAACGCATCGCCAAGTTAGCCGGGGGAGTGGCGGTGATCAAAGTGGGGGCTGCCACTGAAACAGAACTCAAAGATCGCAAGCTGCGCATTGAGGATGCCCTGAATGCCACCCGAGCTGCGGTGGAAGAAGGGATCGTCCCTGGCGGCGGGGCGACGCTATTGCACCTCTCCAAAGGGATCCCGGCTTTCAAGGCCAAGTTGAATGCCGAAGAACAGGTGGGGGCAGAAATTGTTTACCGAGCCTTGCAGGCCCCTCTCTTTCAGATTGCCCACAATGCCGGTCTGGAAGGGTCAGTGGTGGTGGAAAAGGTTTTGGAGAAGGAGATGCCCTTTGGCTTCGATGCCCTGAGCGGAACCTATGTGGATATGTTTGCCCAGGGGATCGTCGATCCGGCCAAAGTGGTGCGCTCAGCGCTGCAAAACGCGGCTTCCATAGCCGGAATGTACCTCACAACCGAAGCGATTGTGGTGGAAAAGCCTGAGCCCAAGCCGGCGGCTGGCTCTGCACCTAAGGGGATGATGTAGTCTTGCGAAAGTAAACTACCCGACACCCGCGCTATGCGCAGGGTGCGGGCT
>NZ_JANSIM010000239.1:0-1132 GCF_047502655.1 Synechococcus sp. R5-12
TGAACAGTGATGTTCAGCAGTGTTCAGCGTAAATGTATCAGATTCATGATGGCCCAATAAGGGATCCCCACAGCAATGCTATCGCTTCTGACCATTCCACCGTAGCTCCGTAGGTATCGCCCGTGTGTCCTCCCAACTGGCGGTAGATCCAGTAGCCCACGGCCCAAGCCCCCAGGGCGGATCCCAGCGTCCAGAGCAGCAAAGGGGGCCAAGCCAAGATCCCAGCCCAGCCCAACCCCCCGGTGATGGCCAGCACAAGCAGAGTGCCCGGCCACAGGGATCCCGGCAGGGAAGTGGAGTCTTTGAGGAAGCGGGCGGATCCCTGCTCTCGCAGATAGGGGTACAGGGCAATGGCGAGCAACTGGCCCCAACGCCCCCAGGCGGGCACCAGCAGCAAGAGGGGCCAAGCTCGAACGCTGCTCAGGGCAGCAAATTTCAGCAGCAGCAGCAGCACCAAGGCCAGTACCCCATAGGCCCCGGTGTGGCTATCGCTCATCACCTGCAGACGGCGACGGGATCCCTGCAGGTCAGATTTTTGCCCATCCTCAGTTGACCGTTCCGGATCCCCTTTGTAAGGATTCTTGTGGACATTGATCGCCAAGCCATCGGCAGTATCGGCCACCCCGTCCAGGTGCAGCCCACCGGTCAAGAGAACCCACAGGGCCAAGAGCAAAGCGGCCCGCACCGGATTGGGGAAAATCTGCAGCAGGATCCCAGCCAGGGAGAGGATCCCGCCCAGCAACACACCTACCCCTGGCAGCCAGGCGGCAATGCCCTCAAACGGCAAGTCTCCGACCCACCCCAGAGGCAGGGCCGTGTAGAAAGTCAAGGCTGCCCAGAAGCGCCGCAATCGCTCAGTCCTTGAGTCTGTGTAAAGGGATCCGCCAATCCAGCCCTCTGGGAGAGAAAATAGGAATCCTTGCGAACGGTGCGCCCCACCACAATGGTGAGCTTGACAATGGTGAGCTTGACAATGGTGAGCTTGGCCACCAAAGCTCCGATGGCGCCCACCGCGGCCAACACCAGAAAGAGGGCTGCTTTTTCAGAAAGACTGGGATCCGCGGAGTCTGGTTCGAGTTCATGCTGAAGATCCTGATACATTTACGCTGAACACTGCTGAACATCACTGTTC